>DSDE01000105.1 GCA_011049095.1 Fidelibacterota bacterium | reverse complement strand
TTCATGTTCATCTGCGGTTTAATTAGCCTGTCTCCCGGCTCTCAGCTCCTGCCTCCTGTCTTCATTCGCGATAATTTGCGAAATTGGCGGTTCAAATTTCAGTAGAAAGGAAAACGACTGAGTATAAGACAATATCCTGGGGGTCTCTGAACATATGGTCTTTTTTTTATAGAAAAATGATATAATAATCTGAAAATGATAAATAAAGATTGACAATGGTCCGGAATTGTCGTAAATATCTCCGCAATGTATAACTATCTGAAATGTTGGTGCGATTAATTTCTTGATAGTTTGGTCTATGACAATCGCAAAACTTAGAGGAAACAATGAAACTGTACGTTGGTAACCTGCCCTTTGGTCTTTCAGACACTGAATTGGCCACAATTTTTTCCGAATTCGGTTCGGTGCAATCCGCAAACATCATTAACGATCGGGAAACTGGGCGCTCCAAAGGCTTTGGCTTTGTTGAAATGAGCAGCAATGAAGAAGCTAAAAATGCTATGACCGCCCTTAACGGGAAAGAGGTCAATGGACGCAATATCAAAGTGAATGAAGCTCGGGCAAAAGAAGAACGCCCAAGACAACCACGGCGATATTAATCCCTAGCTGAAAATGCAGAAATCAGCGAATTTGGCCAAGTTTTGAGTCTGTTTTATGGGGTCCCTTGATAGATTTTTTTGTTCAGCGACTTTTTGTCCCTTTGAATGAACCCTGTCAAAGATTTTTAAAACATCGTTACTCTGAGTCTATGAATGCCGGTTCGCTGATTTTCTTTTTTAGCCGATATTTTTGCATATTAAATATTTTTCTTGCTTCATTTCTAAAATGTGCTTACTTTTCTGGGCTTTTTGAAAATGTCGCGTTCGTCTAGTGGTTAGGACTCAGGACTTTCATTCCTGCAACAGGGGTTCGACTCCCCTACGCGATACAAAGTATGGCTTACTGAAAATCGAGAGTTTAAGAAAGAAGATGAAAAGCTTTGTAGCTTTCGAGTGATTTTTTTTCAATAAGGTCATTATTTATAAAACGATACTATACATTGTGTTTAGGAAGATTATTCTATACGATAATTCGGGAGCTAAGATAAAATATTTGGATAAAGTTCCTGTATAAATTACCCGAAACATAGCAACCGAAACTCTATTTTTTGCTGCACTTTTTTGGGGAAAGATTAGGGGATAATGCGAGCCAATATTCTAAATAAGAATGCAAGCCTGCTTATTTTAAAATCCTGAGCGGTCCGTATAGTGTGGCTATGAGCCCTGAAATTGCGCCCCCGATGCCGATATAAAAGAAGATATCCCTAACGGGAATTAATTCAGCTATCCAGCCGGTAAGCGCCATACTAAATGCCGTAAAACCCACGACTGAAAGGCTGATGATGGCAAAAACCCTGCCCTGAAGCTGACGGGGAACAATTTTTTGAACGATGGTTGTTCTGGAAACAGTGATAAAAGGAATAAAAAGAGCGTGCAAAAAAATTGTTACCCAGAGCATTTCAATTTGCTCAATCCAGCGAACCGGCACATAGGTCAGGCCGTCCATAAAGATGCCAATGATGAGCAGTTTACCCATAGGAAGCTTTTTTCCAAAGAGAATCAGCAGCAGTGAGGTGAGAATCATTCCCCCAGCGAGAAAAGATTCGCTGAGGGCATAGTGAACGGCGGGTCCGCCCAGGTCTTCTTTCACAAAAATAGCCACGCCGATGATAGCTGGTCCCATAATAAAGAGATTGTCAATCATAGTGATGCCGATAAGCCAGGCAAGCCGTTTATCTGTTTTTATATGGGTAAAAAGTTCAGCCACTGCTTTTTTGTCGATGGTAATGAGAGGATTTTCTGGGTCTCGCTGCCCTGGTTTCAGTTGCCAGACTAAAATGCTAGCAGCTACAAAAAGAGCCGAAACCATCAAAAAGGTCTGAAGATTGCCCAGCCAGTCAATAAGAAAGCCAGCAATGGCCGGCCCGATGATAAAAGCCAATTGCATACTGCCCTGAATAATGCTGTTGCCCCGTAGCAGATTAGCGCCGCTGACATATTCGGGAATGAGCGCATCCCGTGCTGGCAGGAAAAAGGCTTCCAGCGAAGTGAAGAAAAAAGCGCTTCCGGCTAAAACCAAAAAACTGAGCATATTTCCACAAGCAAAAAGGGGAATAAGCAGAGCAATGAGAATACGGCTGGTCACGCTCCAACGGATTATCTGCCGCCGGTCTTTGCTGTCGGCAAAAAGCCCCGCCGGAATAGAAAATAAGAAAAAGGGGAGATAAGCCGTGAACATCAAAACACCTGTGGAAAAACGGGAACCGGTCATGTCCAGCGCCAGCCAGATAAGGCTAACTTCAAAGAGAGCGTGTGCAAGCTGCACAAAAAACTGTGCAACGGCCAGGATAATAAAGGATTTATGCAAAAAGAGGCTCGTTGCTGAGCGTTATTATCAGACTAAACAATCAGTCCCTGCTGCTTGTGAATGCCTTTGTGCACCATAAACCACATTTTCAGCAGAAAACTGATGGGCAAAACGCGCCAGACGCCCCTACGGTTTTGTTTAGCGTAGTATTTTAAACCCAAAGCAACAGCGTGCTTGCAGGGCGCCACCATGGATGGACAGTCGCACTCATAGCTAATTTTCTCATCATCAATTTGAACAATATTTGTGTTATAGATATACTTGTTTCTTTTTCCCTGGATTCGGCCGCTAATCTCCTGGGGCTGCTCATCAAAGCTCCTGATTCGCATCAGCAGAAAATAGCGCCAGCCGGAGAGCAGCACCCGTGGATGGACATCATTCATCATCCGATTCAGAATGATTGTACTGCGATTCATCTTCTTCATCTCCTATTAAATTACAACTTTGGACGGACTTTCGGCACACTTTTGTGTATGGACAGTATTCACAAGCAATTTTCATCTCTTTTTTTGTGATAAATGTTTCACCGCGCTGAATTTCTTTCACCAGGTCTAGCCAGTGCTCTATAATGCTCTCTGCATCGAAATAGACGCCGGTTTTTTTGTCATCGGTATTGGCGGAGCTATTCCAGACAGGAATTAGTTTGCAGTATTGCTCGTTTTTAATTTGTTCATAAGCGGCTATCAGATATTCAGCCTGGGGAAGCTCAATATTTTCTTCTCGGCCTTCTTCATTTTTCCGGAAAAAATCAGCGCCTTTCAAAAGCGCCAGCAGATAGAGCGCCAACTGTCCGTCATAGTTATTGAGGGCTTTTTTTACATCAATGCTTCCAGTTTTCAGGTCGCTGAGCAGCATACTCCGGTTTTCTTTATTAAAAAAGAGGAGATCAATGCGTCCTTCCAGTTGAAGCAGTGGCTCTTCGGCAGGGAGTTTAAGGTTTTTGAAGACCAGCTCATCGTAGAGAAAGCACATGGGGCTAATATCAATAGTCCTTTTAGTATCCTGAGGCAGATGCCAGCGAATCAGTCGGCAGAGAAGATTTTTTTCATTGCCATCAGCGAGCCCTTGCATCCAGTATTTGGCTTTAATTTGGCGGATAATCTGATTTTCCCAGGGATAGCCTTCAGATTTTTTCAGCTCATTTTCAAGAGATTGGGCCATTCGCTGGCAATTTTCAAGATAGTCGTGCTCAGCGGGTTGGGGATTTTCTCGAAAATAGTTGGCCACCGTCTGATGGAGGAGATTTCCCCAAAAAGAGGCTTCCATTAGCTCGGGGCTGCCATCGGAATCTTTTATTTTCAGATTATGGGAAAAATGGAAACGCATCGGACATAGCAGTAAATCATTGAGCTTGCCGGCCCAGCCGTAAATCATCTCTGGCTTTGGGCTGGTGAGCCCTTCAAAGTGGCCTTTTTGTGGGCTAAGGAAATCATTGTGACGGGTGATATGTCGGCTATTGTGGGGATTTGCCAGGCGCTTGTCAGCCACCGCCAAGTAATGATTTTCTTTGTTAAATGGGTTCTTGCTGCTGATAATTTTCTGCTTTTGGAAAAGAAAATCCATAATCGTGATATTGAGCGTCTGGTCTTGAGCATCGGCAAGCGGCGCTGAAAAAATGCAGTTTTCACCTAAGAGAAACCAGTGCTGAAGCTGAGTCCAGGCTATAGGCCAGCTTGGTGGCAGCGCTTTTTGGAGTGCGCGATAGGCTGGAACTGGAGCGGGAAACTGGTCATCGGTAAGTCCAAGCACAAAGAGCTTTTTTGGTTGAATCTGGAGCGAGTCCATAAAGCCTATTATTTCTATGCCTCCTTGCCGCCGGCTGCCCCGTATATTCTGATGATTCAGGGCGCTAACGCTTTCGCTTATCAGCGCGGCTGCCGAGATGCTGAGCCGGGCAATACTGGCGTTATGCAAGGTATTTTCTAGGGTTTCGCTTATTTTGGCGCTGAGTTTTATTTCGTTGCCGCTGAGTTTTGGCTGAAGTGCGATGATGTTTGCCTTTAGATTTTCGGCCAGCTTCCAGGCATTTCCTTTGGCATTTTGCCAAATTTGGCGATGTGCCTGCAGCCATGTGTTGAGCCGCTTCCAGTCTGCCTGGTAAAGCGCAGCGCTTTCGTCAAGTTTTTCTTTCTCAAAGCGGCGGGCAAGTTCGGTCCAAAATCGAAGCCCTTGACTGCGGCGATAGCGCTCCAGTTTTTGAATTGACACTTCCAGCCCCAGCCCTCTACTTTGCCCTATATAAAGTAGATCATTCCAGTCGGGGGCCGCGCCAGGGAGCAATAGCCGCAGCCAGGCGAGCCAAAACTGACCGGCGGGTGAAGCGTTCCATGGCAGTCCGGATGATTCATTCGGGGTGAGGCCATATAGCGGAAGAATCTGCTCCAAAACCGGCAGATAGCGGCTGGGCAGACTTACTGCAATTTTTATCTGGTCTGGAGAAAGGGAATTTTCATTGGTGAGGAGTCGGTAGATTTCTCCAGCGGTATTGCTGCACTCTTCCCAAATAGATGAGAAGACCTGAAGCGGCTGATTTTGCTTTTGGCTCAGAAGCTGCGGCAATTTATCTGCCTTAGGCGCCTTCAGCGGCTGGCTGCCGGTATTGACTGTGTCGATAAGGTAAAATGCTGCGCATCTTTGAGCCAGTTTCTGATAAAAAATTTTTTCTTCCTCGTCTGTTGCAACGTCTCCATAAAGTATCAGGGTCTGCTTTTCATATTCTTTTAAAAAATTTTCGTCCCGCAGCAGGTCACCATCGCTGATGAGCTGATATTGCTCTTTTTTCTCCTGAATAAATTCAAAAAGTTTCTGCCATTTTTCACTCGGGGCAAAGCTGCGATTTTTGTCATAATAGAGCCAGGCACTTGCCACTTCGTCAATGACGCCGGTTTTGGGAGTGCTTCCTTGCGTTTCAAGGTAGCTCTGAATGAGAAATCGCAGGAGCTGCTTGCTGATTTTGTGTTTTTCGCTGCTGAAGCGCTGCAATTCGCTGCTGAGGGCGCTGTGGCGCTGAGCGGGTCTCAGGAGGGCGGCTTGGGCCAGGCTTCGCTGAAAAGCCTGGGCCTGATACCGCGTCGGATAAATTATCAAGAGCGGCTGGCCATCATGTTTTTCCAGAAGCGCTTTCAGTGGCGAGATATCTGCAATGGCTTCCGGAAATTTTGGAGTGAGGAGATTTTTGCTGCCGATGGCCCGGCTGAGTTCTTGGAAATAGGCTTCAGAGAGGAAAACTTCCTGAATTTCTCCTAAAGCGGAAAAATAGAGAATTCCCCTGGCATCCAGGCCATAGTTTTGTTTCACCAGCCATATATAGCTCTCCATCTGCACTTTATAGGCCGAGAGGCTGTTTAGATTGCGATCGGTTTTGTAGTCAATGATGATCCATTGGTCGTTTTTATCTTTCATCAGCAGATCAATAATGCCGCTAACTATCAGGCGATGGCTGTCGGAACGTAGTTCGCCGCTGACAGGCAATTCCGTATAATTTTCTGCGGCGTTTTCGATGTGCTTAGCAAAGGGATGCTTCCAGTAGGCTTCATCCAGTGCCTGCAGCTCGGGAAGCAATTCGCTACTGTGAAATTCCCGGTAATTTTTTCCGATCCAGTTTTTTAGCTCGTTTTCGTTTTGAGGAAAGCGCCATTGCTTTTCCCGCATCAGGTGAAATAGTGTTCCCAGCACCCGGGCTTTGCTTTCTCTCTCCGTTACAAAATTGGCTGTTTCATAGCTGATTTTGTCACTGAGCAGCTCCATCAGCTCGTGAGGATTGAGATGCAGCATTTCCGGCAGCTTTGGAATCTCAGGGATTTTTGGTAAAGGCAGCTCCGCTGCACTGATTTCAGTTTCAGGGATATCTGAGATTTTTTCAGCTTTGAGAATCTGCTGCAGCTTTGCTGCTTCGTAAAATTCTTTCTCCCTAAAGCTCAGGCCAGGCATTCTGCTGATTTTCTCAGAAAAGGCGCTAAGGCTATTGACTTTCTCGAGTTTGTTCTCGTCAGACATCAATCCTTTCATTATTTTGGAGACCCAGATGCTTTTGCGGTCTATGGTTTTGTATTTTGCTGGCGCTTTGTTGTTTTCGCTCTCTGTTTCTTCGCTTTTGGGATTCAGCGCGGCATCTCCCAAAAACCAGATTTTAAATTCCGCACGGGTGACAGCCACGTAAAATAGCCGCTTATCTTCTGCTTCTTCTTCCCGATTCAGTTTTTCTTTCAGTTTTTTCAGTATAGCGCCGTTGTTATCTTCGGCTTTGATAAAGAGTTCATTTTGTTTTTGGCCTTGCTGGTTTTTCAGCTCAGCGATGGCAATGGGGTCACTTTTGGGTTTGGGTTTTAGCGTTAGATTGGGCAGCACCACGGTTTTGAATTGCAGACCCTTGGCTTTGTGGATGGTCATCACCTGGATTTTAGCTGTTCCCGGCAGGTCCGCTTGAGGGCTCTTATTTTCTGGCTCGGCAAATTGCTGTTCAAGGTATTGAATAAGTCCACTGAGCCCCAGACCCTTATTTTGGAGAAGCTGCAGCTCATCGGCCACTTTGTGCCAATTGGCCAGCCTTTGGCGATTGTCGGTCTCGCTGACATAACCCAGAATCCGGTGGCCAGAGGCCAGCAGCTCTGGCAGCCAGGTCATGATTGGGTCTTTTGCCGCTCGTTTGCGCAGTTTTTCTAAACCCAGATAATAGTCTTTGCCAAACTCACTTTCACCCAGCGCCTGATAGAGGGAGATTTCTTTCTTTTCCCTGAGAATTTCTATCTCCAGATCAGAAAGCAAAAAAAGCGGTGAACGTAGAAGTCCCAGGAGCGGCAGCTCATTGCCTTCCGGATCCGCCAGAACTTTCAGCAGATGATAGATATCAAAGGTCTCTTGCCGCGAATAGAGCCCTCGTCCGCCGATGATCTGATAATCAAAGCCAGCTTCATTGAATGCTTGCTGATAGCTGCTGATTTCTGTAAAACTGCGCAAGAGAACGCCTATATCGGGAGAATCACTGTGGGTAGCTTCGATTGCGCTACGGTTTTTTTCGAGCCATTGCTGGGCTTCGCGAATAGCTTCGGCGCAATGGATCGCCGGTGTATAAAAGCTCTTTTTCAGGCTCTCGCTGCAGCCCCAAAAATCAAAGTGTGCCACTGAATCGCATTCTTTATATTTAAAATCTTTGCGTTGATTCTTTTTGTGAACCTCGGCGTGTTCATAAACCACGTCATAGTCGGCCTGGGCTTCTTCTTTGGAAAGCAGTTTCTCAAAGAGCGGCTTAAAGAGCTGTTCATTAAGCTGGCTGCTGACGCGAAAACTGCCCAGCAAGGGGAAGTTGATGATATTTTTGTCTAACTGTTTTCGCAGGCCATTGAGGACCCGCACATCGGCTTGCTGAAAGCTATAGATGCTCTGCTTGCTGTCGCCGACGATGTAAAGCCCTTTTGTGGGCCACTCTTCTTTTCCTTTTCGAAAAAGGGCGCTGATGAGCTCCCAGCGTAGCGTATTGGTATCCTGAAATTCGTCAATGAGTATATGCTCAAACTGCTTGCCGGCGTCTGCGGCTAGTTTTGGATTGCCGGTGAGGAGCGCTGCAGCTTTTTCGATTATGATATTAAATGTATATTGATTCAGCTCGTTCATTTTGGCTAGTTTGGCTTCTCGAAAACGATGAAAGAGACGAAGCAGCGCTTTGAGCCTGGGCAGAGTTTTTTTGTCTTCTTCATTGGGAACGCTGAGGATTTTCTCTATGGGCAGCTCATTTTGCATCTTTTGATATAGCTCTCCAAGCTGGGGATTCAGTTTTTTCCCTTTTCCAAAAAGGATGCTGTTATAGCCGTCATTAGTCTTTTTGAGAAGGTTTTCAGCAATCCAGTTCAGAAATTGAAGCCGTGCCTGAACGTGGTCATCAGTCCTGCTGAGTTTTAGAAATTTCCGACGGACATTCTCAAGAGTCATCGCCTGTTTTTCAGTAAGATTTGGGAAATAGTATTCAAAATTCTGAAAGACTTCGGACCATTTTTCATTCCAGAGCTGAGCATCAAACATGGGCAGATAGTTTTCCAGCCACTTGCGCCACAGTTCATCCTCACTATGCGTTTCCAAATGCTCAGCCAATGGGCCCAGCAGCGCATAGTGATTTTCTAAAAATTTGAGCATTTCCGCGATGCCGTGGACCGAGTAAACAGCCAGCAATGTATAGAGGTCCGGATCTGATTTTTGGGTGCCGGCTAAGATCATTTGCTGAAAGCAATCTTGAAAAAGATGATTGGCGGCGCTTTCATCCAGCACTTCAAAACGGGGGTCCAGTTCGGCTTCCTCTGAATACTCTCGCAATAGTGTGCTGCTAAAGCTGTCGATAGTGGTAATACGGTTTTGCCCAAAGCTTAGAAGGAGCTCCTGAGCAGTGGCTTCGTCGGCCTGACGAAGATAAGAAGCATATTCGGGCATATCTATCAATAAATCAGATTTTTTTTCAATAAGAATTTGCTGGAGTTCCTGAAAAATACGGGATTTCATCTCGGCAGCGGCCTTTCGTGTGAAGGTCAGCACCAGAATATTGCCATGCTTGCAGCGGGGCCACTTTTGCTCCTTTAGAAAATCATCAAGGATAGCACAATACCTTTTAGAAAGGTGCCAGGTCTTCCCTGTGCCGGCGCTGGCCTGTACCAGACAGTTTTGATCAAGGGTTGAGATATCGGTGAGTCCGCTTAAAAGTTGCATCAGAATACTCCTGTTTTATCATCAGAAAAATAAGCTGTTCCAGGCATATTCCCAACGAATAATTCAAGAAAAATCACTAATTGGCAACAGTTCGCTTGATAAATCATAATTATTATCTTATTTTCCTTTCGAAAAGAAAATGGAAAGAGAGAGCAAAATATGGAGTTTTATAGCAGATACTATGGTGAGTATGCCTATTTTCGGGTAAAGGACCTGAATCTAGATGTGCTTGGAACCATTCGTTTTAAAAGAGAATTAATTGCAGCGGCTGCTTTCAATGAAGAAGTAAAAAATTTTATTTTACAGTTTCAGGATGTCACATTCAATGATTTGACAAGCTTCAGCGCCTTAATGTTTGCCCGTCGCTATACTTTGGGAAAGGGCGGACGAGTCGTTCTGGTCACGCCAAAGCCTAAGGTCACCAATCTGATAAAGCTGGCGAAGCTCGAATATGCCTTTGACATCATCGAAACAGAAGAGGCATTTGAAACGATGCTGCAGGGCCTGAAAGAGACATACGGAGAGCCGGAAGATGTGGACCCGCTCCTGGGAGAATATTCTGGCAGCGAAGCTCTGAAAGCGCCAAAGAAATTTGATTTCGAAGACGATTTTAAATTTATTGAATAGCAATGTTGCTGCGGCTTGATCTGTGGCTTTTTACATTGATTAATCAAAAACTGACGGCTCTTTGGGCTGATCAGTTTTTTTTGTTTGTCAGCAGAGATGCTGTGGTTTTTGTCCCTGTTTTAGCGCTTTTTATCTGGCTGGCGCTCTTTCAGGAAAGGCGAGGTCGTATTTTGCTGATATTGCTGATTTTGACTGCCACAGCAACAGATATGACGGCCTACCGCATCTGGAAGCCCACATTTCAGAGGCTTAGACCCTGTCATGAGCCGGCGGTGAAAGCAGAAATGCGCCAACTGGTAAAATGTGGCGGCAAATATGGAATGCCCTCCAACCACGCGAGCAATTTTTGGGGCGCTGCTATACTGCTGGTTCTTTTTTATCGCCGCTGGTGGCTTCTGTGGGGAGGCTTTGCCGCTCTGATTGCCTATAGCAGGGTTTATATCGGCAAACACTATCCAGCAGATGTGATAGTCGGTGCATTTTATGGCGCTCTTATTGCGCTGCTCATCTATTATTTGTGGGTTAGCATTCGCTCTCGCTTAGAGAAGCAGGAGAAGTTCTGGCTGTCGATAAGGAGAAGCGCTTGAACAGGTTTTTAGATTATTAACATAAAGCCTTCTGCTTTCCCGATCATCTGAAAAAATGAAAGGCAGCAAAATGAAATTATTAGAAAAATATTTAGCAGCGCTGGTCAATCTTTATGGCATTGTTCACTATGAAAAGATTTTAGAAATTTATAATTCTCAAAATAGTGAAAAGCTTGAAGCAGACGAAATAAAAAATATTATCCCGAAACCCGGCGAGTATCTTGATGTAGGTGTCTATGTCTATGGATACGGTGACTATTTCGTAATTGAAGCCATTGCGCTTTTCGACGATATTGAGGAGATAATGGCCCAAAGCGAAGGGAAGCCTTTTTTTATTCCTGAAAAAGATGAGCTTTTAAAATTTGCTGATTCCTTTTACAATGGGCCGAATCCCCATTTTGATGCACTCATAGATTTTTCTCGCAGAGAACTTTTTCCGAATAATCTGATGCTTGCTGAAAGCCTTGCCATAGAAGCGGCGGCGCTTTTCCGCGCAGATGCCAGTATAGATATTGTGCTTGAGCTGTATTTGAAAGAAGGACTGGCAATGAAAGATGAAGGGAAAATGGGTATGCTGTTGAGCCTCATGGTAAATTTGAAAAACAATTCGCGCATCTGGGCTAATCGTGGATATACGCCGGAGGAGCTATCCCAAAAACATGGGGGGTCTTCACTGCGCCTGTCAATGCACCCAACACCGGATACTCTTGACCTTTATTCATCGCCACGGGCACCGGTTCGGCGAACGAAAATTCCTCGGAATGCACCCTGTCCCTGCGGCAGCGGGAAAAAGTATAAACATTGCTGTCTGATAAAAGAGAACTGATTTTCTTGCGAAGACAGCCCCTTATTATGGCGTTTTTTGTTGTTTTGTTTAATTGAACGGATTTCTGTAAGTTTCACGGTGAAAAAAAGATTCTTTCCAAAACAGTTTACTGAGAGAATTAGAGCAAGGGCTTTGCCGTCTTTTCGGTGCTGCTTATCTCCTGTATTGACAGTTTTGGCATTTGTTTTGATTAGCGGCTGTGCTGAGCCGGGTCTGCCACCAGAGAAAAAGCCGCCGCTGCAGATGCTTGATACACTGGTTTGTCTTGATGACCCAGAGCGGATTGAGATTGTCACCTGGAATATTCGCAATTTTCCCCGCAGCGACGTGACGGTAGAGCGCCTGGCCGAGCTCATCTCCATTCAGCAAGCTGATATTTACTGCATTCAGGAAGTGATGGATTACGATGCCATTCTTGAGCTGCTGAGTCTGATAGAGGGCTACGAGGTGGTGCATTCTCAAAGAAGCCGCTATATGGGAATGGCGACTCTCTACCAATCCGCTGAATTTACGATACTAAACACCAGGGAGCTTTTTCTGGAAAATTTGTATCCTTTTGCTTCCCGCCCGCCGCTGAAAACCCTGATTCGCCGTGGCGATTTTCAGTTTGAGCTCATCAACTTGCATATGAAATGCTGTGATGACGGCATCGCCAGACGTGAAGAAGCGTGTGAGATACTTTACGAATATCTGACAACAGAGGCCGATAGCAATATCATTGTTGTTGGTGACTGGAATGATGATTTTAGCACGGCTACCGGGCGAAGGACAATGAAAGCTTTTTTGGAGAATCCTCAACAGTTTCGCTATGTGACGGAAGAATTAGCTTTCCATAGTGAGAATATTTGGGACAGCTATCCATCATGGCCCAGTTTTTTAGACCATATCCTCATTGGGAAGGCGCTCTTTGATGAAGATGAAAGCGCCACGTCAGCTACACTGCGCCTTGATAAAGTCATCAGCGACTATTTTACAGTCTTTTCTGATCATCGCCCGGTCTATTGGGAATTTCAGCCCTGAGACGACTGGATACACCGCATTTTCTGCAAAGTATAATATTTTTGATGCAGAATGAGTGTTATCTTATAAAAAATTGATTTATGCCGGAAAAAGTTTGGCTCGAAAGATAAAAAAAAACTGCCCCCAGCAGGCAGAACCCAGCATAGAGATAATCCAAGGTGAGCTTTTCTTTGAGATAGAGAAGGGTAAAAGGGACAAAAACCGAGAGGCTTATGAGTTCCTGGAGAATTTTAAACTGCCCAACGGCCATCACTTGGTGGCCGATACGATTGGCTGGCACCTGGAGCAAATATTAAAAAAGGGCAATGCCCCAACTGATTAATGCGGCAATGAGCCAATGTTTATGGGATAAATTTTGTAAGTGGCCATACCAGGCAAAGGTCATAAAAACATTGCTCAAACTCAGCATAAAAATAGTCATCAGCGGGTGATTCTTCAGTTTTTCCTCTAAAAATAGCTTGTTGTTAAGAAATCACTGCTGTCCTAAATAATCTGGAATGCTGATTACAATACTTTATTACAGTGTCATGAAAACTGAGATTTGTGGATTCTCGGTTTAATCCCCCAAAATCTCATTTATTGCAACTATCCTTTTCTTCTTAATTTGGCTTGATCCGTCAGGGGACGGACAGGTCCAAATTAAGCAACACTTCGACTCCGCGCTTCGGCTCCGCTCAGCGACCACTCAGTGACCGCACTTCGACCTTTCGACAAGCTTAGGATACCACTCCGCTCAGTAACCGCACTTCGTCCGTCAACGGACGGATCAGTGACCGGGGCTGTCACGAATTCGGGGAAGATTCTGCCTGAAGGTCCCGACCAATCGGGATGGAAAGCGAGATTGAGATAGACGGCTCGGTCGTACAAGCCATTATCACACTCATCAGCTTTCGTTTTGTGCTCCTCATTGCGCCACGTCTCTTATCCGCCTTCAAACACAATCTTCTTTATCCCGAATTCGTGAATGCCCGGATTAAATCAACTTGGAAAATGAGATTTGTGAATAGGAAAATTTTATTTTGGACAGATGTGT
>DSDE01000217.1 GCA_011049095.1 Fidelibacterota bacterium | reverse complement strand
CTCCCATAAGGGCTTCGATCTCTTTTTTAAAATGATGGCCCAGATCATTTGCTTCCAATATTGTGGGCGCTTCGCTGTAAACGCGTAAAATTGGTTCTGTATTTGATTTTCTCAAGTGAACCCAACGGTCTTTCCACTCGATTTTCAGGCCGTCTATTGTATTGATTTTCTCATTGGAATAATTTCGGCTCATCTGCATAAGCAGACGGTCTGGATTTGTATGTCCCAAATCAATTTTCAGCTTGCTTATGCGATATTGAGGCAATTTTTTATAGCGTTCAGAGATCTTTTCATTCTTCTCAATGAGAAACTGTAAAATCAGCGCAGCCCCCACCAGAGAATCTCTGCCCAAATGGCTATCGGGCAAGATAACACCACCATTTCCCTCTCCCCCAATGACGGCCTTCTGACGATACATTGTCTCTGATACATTAATTTCACCTATGGCAGTACGCACAAGGATGCCATTATATTTTTCAACAATATCATCCATAGCTCGGCTTGTGGAAAGATTGGTCACGACGAGTGGCTTTTCAATTTTCAGCGCATTGAGGGCGGCGCTGGTGGCCATTACTAAAGTGTATTCCTCTGAAAGATAGTCTCCTTTTTCTGATACAATAGCGAGACGATCACCATCAGGGTCGATAGCCATTCCAAGGTCTGCACCATTATCCCGGACTGCAGCCATCAGCTCGGTGAGGTTTTCTGGCAAAGGCTCTGGTGTATGGGGAAAAATTCCATTGGGAATACAGTGAAGTCTGATAACATCGCAGCCAAGGGCTTCCAGAAGACGGGGAACCGCATCAGAAGCGCCGCCATTTACAGCATCCACAACCACCTTGTATTTTCTTTTAATAATTTTATTTTTGTCAAGCCAATGTATTGAGAGAACATTTTCGATATGGTCTTCGATTGCCGATGGATAGCGCTCATAATTGGCAAAAGCGCCAGAGGGCTGAAAGGTAGGATGGCTAATATCTTTTTTATGGAGAAGCTGTGTGACCTGAGCACCGTTAAAGAAACGACCTGTACTATCAATAAACTTCAGTCCATTCCAGGGAAATGGATTATGGCTTGCTGTTATAGCAATACCTGCTTTTGCTTGCAGTTTTTCCACGAGAAGTTGGACAGTCGGAGTTGGCACGATGCCAAGATCAATCACCTCGATTCCCTTCCACTGCAAGGTTCTGGCTATCAGTGAGCTGATTGTTTCACCACTTGGACGTGAATCTCGGCCGATAAGCACTTTGCCTGAGCCAATAAATTCACCCAAGGCTATGGCATAGTCAACAATAGAGCGCGCATTCAAGCCGACACCTACTATGCCGCGTACACCTGAAATTGATTCAATGAGCATTATTAATCTCCCTACAAAAAGAAAAGTCCAGCGAATACACTGGACTTTTCACAAACCGTTATGGCTAATAACGTTTTTTGGGCACATTTCCCCTGCGCAAGCGGCGCTCCGCCTTTGCTTTGCGGATGCGCTTGTCTTGGCTTGGCTTGATGTAGTAGCTGTTTTTATTGATATCACGCATAATACCGGCCTTCTCAAACTTCTTTTTGAAGCGCTTGAGGGCGCGTTCCAGCGGCTCATCTCTGTGCACAGTTACTTGAACCATAAGCTGTTCTCACCACCTTTCGTTGATTTATCCCAAATAGGAACGCAGTTTTCGGCTTCGCGATTTATGCCGCAGACGACGAATTGCTTTTTCCTTTATCTGGCGAACTCTTTCCCGTGTCAAATTGAACTCTTCACCGATTTCATTCAGCGTAAGAGCATATTCCCGGTCAATACCAAAATACATCTTGATTACATCACGCTCACGCTCTTTCAGGGTCTCAAGCGCCGTTCGAATCTCTTCCTGAAGACTGATATCCATCAAACCGGCATCCGGTGAACGTTGTCCATCATCTTCAATAATGTCAATAAGAGAGTTTTTTTCTCCATCGCGAAAAGGCGCATCTAAGCTGTGGTGACGTCTGGAAATCCGGACGGCGTCAATGACCTCGTAGGTTTTGATTCCCAGCTTGTTGGCAATTTCATCTTCATTGGGTGTACGCTCGGTATTGCCTTCCAGCTCTTCAGAGGCTTTTGTAATCTTAGAGATAGTCCCAACCCTGTTCAAGGGCAACCTGACGATTCGGCTATGTTCAGCCAGAGCCTGCAGAATAGATTGCCTGATCCACCACACAGCATAGCTAATAAATTTAAAACCGCGTGTTTCATCAAACCTTTCGGCGGCTTTAATCAAACCAAGATTTCCCTCGTTGATCAAATCAGTAAGGGGAAGCCCCTGTCCCTGATAATCTTTTGCCACGCTGACGACAAAACGCAAATTGGCTTCGCATAATTTCCGTAGCGCTTCCCGGTCTCCTTGCTTGACCTTTGAGGCCAAATCGATCTCATCGGCAGGCGTCAATGGCTCAAAATTACCGATCTCATCAAGGTATTTGCTTAGCGCCCGGTTGGCGTCACTAATTGTTCTCTGTTTTTTCTTTGTTCTTTTCTTTGTCGGCATATCCCTTCCTCTTTTGACAAAGCTCGGTAAGATAAGGTTTTATTTTCCATTTTTCAAGTGATACTTTTTAAAATTTGTGCTCCTTATACTATTTGCTTTTCTGTTTATAGTTATTTGTGATATAAAACAGCTCATATTCTTAGGCTTTATCCAAAAGTATATTTTCATACGTTTGTATAATTTCTCTCATAGCCAGAAAATTAGCAGAAATATTCACTTCCAAGCGATACTTGGCAGCTTGCGGCAATCCCCGTACATACCATGCAAAATGGGTTTTAAAAAGTTTATGCGCTTGTGTTGAGCTATAATATTCTAAAAGTGAGTCAAGATGCAGGTTCATTATCTGAAAGCGTTGCGAAACGGGATGGTCTGGCAGCGGAAATCCTTGTAGCTCGTAAATTATATCATTAAAAACCCAAGGCCTGCCTAAAGCGCCTCGTCCAATCATTATTCCATCGCAGCCTGTTTGTGCTAGCATACGGCGGGCATCTTCACCGTTGAGAATGTCTCCATTGCCAATTATGGGAATTTTTGTTTTCTCTTTCACTTGGGCAATAAGATGCCAGTCTGCTTCACCTTTATATTGCATCTCTGTGCTGCGTGGATGTACAGTAATCAGATCAATTCCACACGATTCTAAAATCTGAGCCGCCTCGAGAGCAACAATTGATTTCTCACTCCATCCAGAACGGATTTTGGCAGTCACGGGCAGTGAAACAGCCTTTTTCACGCGGTTAGCAATCAGCTCCATTCGCTTAAGGTCTTTGAGGATGGCGCTGCCTCCCCCCTTTTTAGTCACCTTTGGAACAGGGCAGCCAAAATTAAGGTCAATAATATCGGGGCGATAATGAGTTTCGATAAAATGGGCAGCCTTAGCCAGCACTTCTGGGTGATGACCGAAAATCTGGATGCCAATAGGGCGCTCGCTGTCATCAAACTGGAGATAATCCAAAGTTCTTTCGTTAGCGCGCACGACACCTTCGGCGCTTACAAATTCTGAGTAACTGACACCAGCGCCAAAACTCTGGCAAAGCTGGCGAAATGGTTTATCTGTTACGCCGGCCATGGGTGCCAGAAAAATTGGCGTCTCGATCAACAGGGAGCCGATTAGAATGGGTTTCAACCCTGCTTTAGTGAGATTTTTTTCTATTATACTGGCGTTAATCATCGCAGCTCCAGGCTGCCAATTTGTATTTTTCAGCAATTTTGGGTGAAGCATAGACTCCCGCTTCCTGGCTACGAGCAATGCAGGAAGCGAGTTCAGCCTGCTTTGCGCCTGTTTCACCACAAGGAAAAAGCAATAGAGAAACAGGATTAAGATGAAAATCATTAAAATCCTGAACCAAATATTTCACTTTGTCTAATGTTTCTAAAAATGAGTTTTCTGTCTCTGGTTTGCATTCTGACATAAGCAGCACCGTCGTGCTTCCCATCATTTCTGTAATTTCAATAAGATAATGTGTCAGCGCTTGGACCCGTGATAGCTCATCTTCCATTCCAGTAAAAAGAGCAAATATAAAACTGTAATGAATCGCCTCTATTTTCTCTTTAAAGGCTGGAGTTAATTCTTCTTTCTCATCGCGAAAAAGAATGATTTTGGCATTAGGGTAGGCTTCTTCCAAAAAGCTCCTAAAATGTCTGTCTTCTGTATTGCGGCCTACGTACAACAGTACATTTGCGTCATTCAAATCAAATTGATCAAAACCGCCAAGATCAATGATATGCTCTGTCATCATCCTCTTTTTTTAGTTAATGCTCTGCAGGTATCGCTGGACCGAATTGCTGCTGCTGGAAATACCAATTAAAACACCTAAGCTAATAGCTGACGGCCAGATCAGATCGGAGCTGCTTACTGAGACATTGAGAAAGACCTCGGTGGCATAATTGATCATTTTGTGACCAAAAGTAAGAATTATCGCTGCCAACGCACCACCTAAAGCACCTTCTACCACGCCTTCTAAAATATATGGAAGCCGTATAAAGAAATTTCCTGCTCCAAGCAGGCGTAAAATCTCAATTTGCTTACGGCGAGCAAAGATGGAGACACGGATTGTATTTTTAATAAGAATATTCATAGCTATACCAGCCAATATGACAACGGCTGATCCTACCACGACAATCAGCCGGAAATAGCGCTCTAACATCAGGAGAATTTCTTTATGATATTTGACCTCATCTACGCCCTCCATTTCCTGAATGCGCAGTTTCACATTTTCGATGATAGCTGGATGAGTCATCTTACGATAAAAGCGAAGCTGGAAAGATGGCATAAGGGGATTTTCACCCAAGACATCCATAATTTTCTCACCAAATTCCCGTTCAAAGATCACTGCGGCTTCCTGGCGGCTGATAAAGCGAATAGATTTTATCTGATTGATATCAGAAAGTTTATTATGCAGAGTCTGGGTTTCACTATCTGTTACATTAGGCTTGAGAAAGACTTCCATCTGAAATTTATGCTTAAAATAATCAAATGAGCGTAAGCCTTTCACGCTAACTGCCACCAAGCCAATTATGATAGAAAGAGATAGCCCAATGCTTACTACAGCGCCAATCACGGGCGTTCTGGCAGCCCAAAGGTTAGCTAATGTTTGTCTGAGAATAAAGAAAAGTGCTCTCAATCATCACCCACAATTCTGCCAGCATCAAGGTAGATACGGCGATATTCAGATTTTTCAATCAAGGGATAATTATGGGTGGCCATAATCACGGCCGTTCCCAGCTTATTAATTTTTTCCAGAAGGTGAAAAATTGTGGCAGCGCTTTCTGGGTCCAGGTTTCCTGTTGGTTCATCGGCGAGAACAATAAAAGGATTCTTAACAACCGCCCTGGCAATGGCAACCCGCTGCTGCTCGCCACCGCTAAGGTCAGAAGCTTTATGCTTGATACGCTCCAGGAGTCCTACCTCATCGAGAATGGCATACACCCTGCTTTTAATTTCAGACCCTGAGGTTCGCTGAATAATCAAGGGTAAAGCAACATTTTCATAGACGCTGAGATTATCAATAAGTCTGAAATCCTGAAAAATAACGCCAACCTGACGACGCATTTTCATAATCTGTTTTCGGCGAATTTTCCGGCTGTCCCATTTTTTTACGATCATATAACCAGAGCTGGGTAAAAGATCAAAATAGATAAGCCTTAGCAGTGTGCTTTTTCCGCTACCGGTAGGCCCCAGCAGCAATGTAAATTTTCCTTCGCTGAAATCAACACTGGCGGAGTGTAGCCCTTCCGTCTTCCCATAGTTTACAGAGACATTATGAAATTCGATCATAGCTCATAACCCCAAACAAGCGTTCTGTTTCTTCGTTGGCCTGGTCAAATGTAAACTCCTCATAAAACTTCCAATAACAATTGGGTATAGCTCCAAAAATTTTCTGCAGCTCAGAATAGGAATAGATGTATTGTTCGTGGCATTCAATAATTCGCGGCTCGCTTTCATCGGGTCCATATACTGCAATATAGGTTTGGTGAAGGCGCTGGTCAAGCTGAAACTTATGCCAGCGATGATAATACCAGCCATTTTCCAAGTAATTCCACTCTTCAGTGCCTTGAAAATATTTTTCTACAACGGGCAGCATAGCAAAATCAAAAAGATATAACTGCCCTGCTTGCAGGTAATCTGCCATTCTTAAAAAATGAGCCTTTACGGCATTAAAATCTTGAAGGTAATTTAGGGCATCATGAATATTGACAATAAGGTCAAAACGATTTGACAACGGTATATGATTCATATCTCCCTGAAAAAAATGAATTCCCGGATATTTTTCCTTTGCTTTTTTAATCATCTCCAGACTGATATCCATCCCTGCCAAACGTCTTCCCTGGCTTTGCAATTCATGTAGCAGCCGGCCCGTTCCACAACTTATATCAGCAATATTCATTGGCAATGGCCTCCACTGAAGGGTGATATCTTCAATATATTCTCCCCAGCCCTGATAATCTACATCAGCCATCAATGTATCATAAACTTCAGCGAGATATCCGTAAGTCTTTCTCATATCTGCCTAAACCCGATGAGAAAAAAATTAAAAAGCAAATACCCTAGAAGCAAAATGCCCCCCCAGCGGCGGCTGATCCCTTTATTAAAATAGATGATGGGTATCAGGATGATAGTAAAAGCCAGCATCACCGGCAACTCGAGATGGTAGATCTGCCGATCTACGGGAATAGGCCGAATCAGAGAAGTGCCACCAATAACAAAAAACATGTTAAAAATATTTGACCCAATAATATTGCCGATGGAGATATCAGATTCTTTTCTGGCAGCAGCCACAACACTGGCAGCCAGTTCAGGTAAACTTGTACCAATAGCCACGATCGTCATGCCAATAATAATTTCACTTATGTTCAATAAGCGTGCAAAAAAGACAGCGCTGTCCACCAGCCAGTCTGAGCCAAAATTCAATCCCACAAAACCAAAAAGCAGATAGGAAACGTTTTTCCAGATACTGCTCTCCTTTGCTGGAAGCTCCTGTGATACAGGATGTTCGCTAGGGTGCTTAATAAGATAATATGTATAGCCAAATAAAATGCCCAGAAAAATCAGACCTTCCCATCGCTGGATATGACCTGAGATGAGAGTGACAAAGAAAAGCGAGGCAATTGTGAGAAAAAAAAGCTCACCCCGAAGCTGGCGAAAAGAGATAATAATTGGCGAAACCACGGCAGATAGTCCTAAAATCAAGCCGATATTGGCAATATTACTCCCGACGACATTTCCAATGGTGATGGCGTGCTGGTTTTTTAGAGCAGCCTGCAAGCCCACCAAAAATTCGGGCATTGAAGTGCCAAATGCGACTACTGTCAAGCCTATGACGATAGGCTGTATGCCAAAGATACGCGCCAGGTTTGCCCCACCCCGAACAAGATATTCAGCGCCGTAATAGAGGACTGTGATTCCGAATAAAAAGAGGAGAATATTAATGAATATTGGCAATTTTTACCTGTAGAGTTTCTGGTTTAAAATGTATTCAGCCACTATTGGTTCCAGCCATTGCGATTTTAAAAGTGCAAGATGATTCCGAAGCTTCGTTGCAGATACGTCTAAGTATGGTGTATCTAAAACTATCATTTTTTCAAGGATATCCGACTCTGCCTCCTCAATGGGAAAACCTTTTCTCGGAGCGACCAGGAATTCTAGTTTTTTTAACAGCTCAGACCAATTCCGCCAGCTCTTAAAAATCAGAAGATTATCACTGCCAATAAGATAAAACCAGCGTATATCCGAAGCTGGGTACTCTTTCTGAAAGCTTGTGATAGTATCAATGGTGTAGCTGATGCCTTCCCGTTGCAACTCCATATCGGAAATCTCAAAAAGAGGCTTTCCCTTCGTGGCCAGTCTCAGCATTTCCAAGCGATGCCATGGCGCTGCCGAATCGCTGCCCTCTTTATGGGGCGCTACTCTGGCTGGAATGAAAATAAAGCGAGATATATTATAGGCCTGGCAAACTGCTTCAGCCAGGGCGATATGCCCCTTGTGAACAGGATCAAAGGTTCCTCCGAAAAGACAAATTCGCTTCATTGGTCGCCAGAAAGATTTCTATATAAAAGGATATCCTGAGGATTGCTAAGCTTTTTAGGATTCACCTGGCTCAAAAACCGAGCGCTGTTTTCAGTGTCCTCCATTTTGGCATAGCACTGCGCAATGGCCAGGTAGCCTGGGTCAATCCATTCTGTATCCCAATAAGAATCAACAAGTTCTTCAAATGAAATGACAGCAGCTTTCCATTCATGCAGCACCATATAGAGTTTTCCGCTATCATAGGCCTTTTTTGCCAATTTTGATCTGAGTTCTTTAATCTTTCCCATGGCTACATCACTATTATTACTGTAGGGATAATCTTCGAGAAAGCGCTGATAACTCTGAATGGCTTGATGTGTGTATGTCTGGTCACGCTGATAGGTAGGTGAGAGCTCGTTATATGAGGCGGCAATTTTGTAGCGCGCCGATTCGACCAGAGGACTTGCCGGCCAGCGGCGTATGAGGCGCTGATATTCATCAATGGCTACCAGATATTCTTTGAGGTTGAAATGGCAATCAGCCAGATAGAGCTGAGCATCATCGGCAATCTCGCTGCCTGGTGAATTGAAAACCACAAATGTAAAATGGTCAATTGCTTTGTAATACTTCTCCTTTTCATATTCTGCGAGACCCTGCTCAAATCGCTCTTGAAGAGAATCGCTGAGAATCTCTTTTTTACCAGAGCAAGAAGCCAGTGTTAATACTAAGAAAAGTATTGCTGTACTTTTAAGTAAAGATTTAAAACTCACCATTGTATCTCCAATTTTATGATAGCACCCATACCAGATTGGGAAATGAGAGGCGCAGCGCCAGGGATAAAACTAATATCCTGGCCGTTAGCTCTGCGATGAATACGCAATCCGGCATCCATTGCCGCCACTACATGATTAAAAAGTATGGCTGTGGCAAAATATCCAGACCTTTTCAGAAAAATGTTGGCATCGTAGCGCATCTGTGCATATGTCTCCTGATTTGGTGACGAACGTTTGATACTATTTGCATAGTCCGGATCGTTTTTATACTGTTCATAATCATCCCAACCCTGTTTAAACTGTTTATATTTACTAATATTCTCATAAAAATGGTATTCTCTTACAATATCATAGGAATTGTCTTCAGGATCTGGGAGATACTTATATGTTTCAGTAAACTCTTTAAAAGCATATCGGCGGCTATTCAGCAAAATATAAACATTATGAGTCTCTTCCGTGGCATTTTCCGCATAATATCCCTGAAGCCAGCGAAAGACATCCCAATGGCCATCGGCAAAGCTTTCATAGTCGCTGACCATTGTATTGCCACGGTCTTGAAAGCTTAGCATACCGCTTATAGCGGCAATTTCCAGTGTGGCAAAAATAGCGGCGGCAAGTTTAGAGTCGGCATACCATTGTCCTGCTCCGGGAAGCGCTGCAGAATAGAGAATTGCCTTTTGCGGCGATTTAGCCGACGCGCTATGTAAAGTCTTTGAAAAAGATTCGGGGCCTTCACCCAATAGTGATGATGAAATAATCAAAATGCCCACCAATATTTTTTTTAAAAAAGCTTCTCTTTTCATTATTGTCCCCACTGTCTTCTTTGAAATTCAAACAAAACACTCCAGTAAAAGCGCCATCCACCGCCAATTTTTTGATCATAAACCACAAAGTCATCAAGACCATAGACCGCTTCCAGACTTATTGCCAAAGGATAAGCATAGTAGCTCCAACCGCCAATTCGAAGCTGCGCGCCGATATCTTGTTTCCAGTTACCGCCTAAAACACCTTCTTTAAGCGCATCTTTTACCCCGGCATCCTTATACCAGTTGTCATTCCAGAAACTGCCGCGCCAGGCATCGCCAACCTGGTGAAAAATGGCAAAATAGACCCGGTCCAAAGTGAAAGGCTCCAGCGTAAGGTTCATTTTGGGAATGAGGGGAAAACGGAAACTTGTGGATAAAATGGCCTTATTGCTACCTTCGATAGCATAATATGGATAACCTTTCAGACCTGGCATACCACCGGCAAAAAAGTGAAAAAAGCTGTCAACCCTGCTATTTTGCAGCCATCCGGCATCAAAACTGATACTAATAGCGCTTTTCCCCAGAACTGGGTCAGGCAGATAGAGGGAGCCGCCAATTTCAGCCCGCAAGGTGTTATCTGCTTTATATTTTTCCTGGAGCGTGCCAAAATCACTGTTGATACCAAAACCCGTAATAAAACGATTGATATCATACGCAAACTTTAGGTCGTAATCAAAGCCAGCTTTGGGATGAATATCACTCTGCCAAGTAGGCGCTACAAAATCGCCGGCATATCTAAATTCCAAGCTGCCGCCTTTAAAATATGTATAACCATAACTAAACATTTGGGGCTGCCCGGGAACAATTTCCTGGCGTGATTTAATGTGCGCATTATAGTTGCCATAGCTGCCTGTCATCTCAAATAATTGTTTTCTATAGATATAGCGCAAGCCAGCTATAGATTCCCAGAGACTAAAACTATAGGTATTCTCTTCCGGATAAAAATCATAAATCTTGCCCCTTTTCGCATCAAGGTGATGAGTCATATAATAGTTTTCCCAAAAAAGTGTCGGCAGAAAGCCATTAAACTCCAGAGAGGCATAAAGGTCTGCATCGGTACGGGCATTCATTCCCGCCTGGGCGTACAGATTAAAGCGATTGAGAATCTCATTTTGATAAATGACAGATCCCACCTTTAAAGCATCATAATCCCACATCACAAAAGGCATCATAAAAAACCGGCTGAACTGCTGTTCGTAAGGTTCTGATTCAATTGGGAGAAATTCAGCAGGGTCATATTTTTCTTTGGGAATGTGATAATCCCGATAAATGGCTAGGTCAGGCGCTATAGCTGATGTTTCATCAAGCCTGGCAAGACGAAATCGGCCATCCTGAAAGAGAGTATAGAAGAGCTGATTGGAAACAGGGTGAATTACAGGATAAAAAGCCGCGCCGGTGACATTGGAGATAAGCTCATGCTGCTGAGTTTCAAAAGTAAATCGATACAGATTAAAAATACCCGTTCGATCACTGGTGAAAACCATACTTTTGCCATCAGGTGCAAGGCATGGATGCCGGTTGTCAAAATCATCAGAAACAATAGGGCTTACAGACGAGTCTGCAAGATTAAATCTATAGATATTCCGTCCATGGACCAGAGCCATATCAAAAATAAGCCCCTCTCCATCCTTTTCAGTGCGCAAAGTAAAGATCTGCTGGCCATCATTAAATTTTGTTAATGCTCGCAGAGAGCCATCCTCTTGCATTTCCAAAAGATTGTGAGTGCCGTCGTGAACTGTGACCAGAAATATTTTCCCCTCAGACGAAACAGCAACGGAATAAACTCTGGCATTATGGGTCAATCGTGTCTCTTTTTCCGTGCTGAAATCGTAAGCCATCAGATCAAACCAAACAGAGCCAAAGCGGTTTTCTTTCTGACGACCGGCATAATAAAGTTTTGTGCCATCAGGAGAAAAGGCCATATTGCCTCGGGTGCTACCTGATATCTTTTTAAGCTTTCCATTTACATACTGATAGAGAGAAGTCATACCGAGATAATCGGCTTTCTCACTGGCTGCGACAACAATTCTTGAACCGTCTGGAGAAATCTCTGGATAAAAATAGCTGGGCGCTGATTCTAAAATAATTTCTCCATTTCTGGCATTTTCCCGGATTATTTCTGTTTGCTGCCAATACGAGCCGGTAATTTTTTCCTGCCATCCTAACCATAGCTCTCTGCCGTCTATTCCAAGAGCCTGCTTCATCACCTGATTAAAGGAATAATTTGCCGGCTTGGCCGCAGCTGCGGCTATTTTTCGGCTCACCTCAGGGCCAAAGCGCTCTGAAAGATACTTAACAAATGCAAAACCGGCATTGTAAACAGATTCATTTCCCGTCTCTTTTTTTCCAAAATGGCCCGCTTCATCATAGCTGAGTAATTTCCCATTTAGCGCCTGGTCTCTCAGCAGCATGTCACGATGAGAATCCCAATAATCGTATGTCGATTCCTTAAATTGATATTGAGCGACTCCCTCTGCCCACCACATCGGCACTACGACATTGGATATTGGGAAAGCGGCGATTCCTCGGGGATATTCCATCACAATATTATCGCGAAATGGCTTTTCCCTGTCTAATATCTGGATAAATGCCGCAGGAGCGCTGATTGGAAACTTCATCGCCTTGCCTAAACTGATAATGTGGGCGAATTCGTGGGTAAAAACATTGCGAATCCAATTATGATTGCCTCGCAAATCAAATTGAAGCGGAGAGGCCCACAGCAAGATTTTATTATCAAAATAGTAGGCGCCGCCATTGGCATAATCATCGGTATCTTGAATAATAACATGCGTTTTAGTGGCGGGCTCATAATCATAAAGCGCTGTCACATGAGGATAGACCTCTTCGGCAATAATCAGCGCCTGTTTCACAGTTCTTTCGGTGCCATTATGATAGTGAAAAATAAAATGATCTGATTCAAAACTCTGCCAATTCAGTTCTGGATGATTTTGCCCATTCGCAGCTTGTAAAAGAGCCACAATTAATAGTCCGCACATTAAGACTAAGCGAATTTTTAAAAGGAGAAATGTTTTCTTCTGATATTTACGACTTGAAATAAGATAAAAATTTTTCAAAGAATATATACTTTCCTTATCGAAGAATCGCCGGTTTTACGACGTAGCTTTCATCTCCCTGACTGTTTGAGAACCTAATCTTGGCGAAATAGGGACCGCTGGGCAGATTTCCGATATGCCACTCAATTTCATTCCATTGATTGGCCTCTGCTTCTGATTGCGTTTTGTAAGCCTCAGCACCTGACAACGTATAAACTGAAAGCTCCACTGACGCAGCCACATTGGCAAAGAACCTGAACTTGCTGATCCCCGATTTCACCGGATTTGGATAATTATAAATGAGGCCATCACGAACAATATATTTGTTAGCCGTTGGATTTGTATTGGGGACAGCCTGCTGGATAGAAGCCGCGCCCATCGGATCGGCAAATTCATAGCCCCATACAGCGTTGCCTGTCTTTCCCATACTGCCATCCACATACCAATTTGCTTCATCATCTATAAAAAAGGTCCTAGCATTTGGCGCGCAAATCTGTGTTTTCAAGATTTCGCCTGTGCTATTTAGCGTATGGCAAAAACCATTGGTTTGATAGGCTAAGATAAGACTTTTTCCTGCCTCTTTTGCCAGGCGAATCTGTGAGTATCCTTTGTAAAGAGGAAAATTATTCCACAATATGCCATCGTGATAAAAAATAGCCAGACCCTGACGATTACCTTTTTCTATAATAGCAATCAAGTCGGGATGCATATCATCATCAAGAAAGGCTGGTATCATAGCCTTTACCACAAATTCACGGGCAAATCTTTCCGACAGCAAGTCATTTTCCAGGTGATAGCTCACAAAACCACCATCTTGTAAGCCAATAAACAGAGATTCATTGAGAATTGCAAGGGAACGGATGTGTTGGTTCAGCATAAACTGAGGACCTCTTTTTGCAGAAATCAATCTGTTTTCGTCCGCATAAAGAATATCATCTTTGTATAAAGT
>DSDE01000156.1 GCA_011049095.1 Fidelibacterota bacterium | reverse complement strand
GTATAATAAATATTGGAATTTAGCCCCGAAAAGTTTCCCCCCTTTAGTTTCCCCCACCTACATATAGTATAGATAATTTTATAATTAAACAACATATTGTACCGATTTTTGAGTTTCAATATTGAGAAAACACATTTTCGGGAAAGGGAAAAACCGCCAAAAAAAAAGAACAATCCTCCTAAACGCAAGAGAGACAGCCACTTGCTGTCCCTCTTCTCTGTCGGAGCGAAAGGATTTGAACCTTCGACCCCCTGAACCCCATTCAGGTGCGCTACCGGGCTGCGCCACGCTCCGAAAGCCGTAAATAATACGGCAAATCTTTTACAAATACAAAAAGTTTATTGCTCATCTTGCAGTATTTCAGCGATTTCTACCAAGGCTTTGCGGATTTTTAGCAGCAGCGCTCGCTCCTTTTCGCCGGCGCTGACAGATTCTTTTTCCTTTTCGGCGCTCTCATCGCTTTGCGGGCCGATTATCGCATCCAGAATCTGGATATCCCGCAGCGCTTTTTTCAGTTCATCTCGTTGGCTAAGTTGGGTCAATAATTCCCGCGCCCCTTGTATGGTGTATTTTCGCTCATAAAGCAGATGTTTCACCAGCCGAATAAGCTGTATGTCTTCCTCTTTGTAAATACGATTGCCAGCGCTGTTTTTTTGCGGTTTCAGCATCGGAAATTCCGTTTCCCAGTAGCGGAGAACATACTGCTTCAGGTCCGTCACCTGGCTCACTTCCCCAATGCTGAAATATAGTTTTTTTATATCGTTGTAAGTCATTTGATAAGCCTGTTTACTTCAACCATTACTTGAATTATATTGAATTAATTGCGATAAATCAAGAGCATATTGAAAAAATTTTAAAAATATTTGCCATAAAAATAGAGAAAAGAACTTATTTATAAATCATGAGCGCCATCAGCCCCTAAACAATTTTTGATAAAGGACTGACAAAGCAGCGCCGGTTCGAATGATGCTGCCCTTAGATTTCTGTGCCTGGTAAGCAAATTGGCCCCGCTCGCCAATTTTTGCTAGGATGGAGATGGGGCTGTCTATCCAGCGATAGACCGGCAGTCTCTCCGGAACGGCTAAGTTTTCCAGTGCTGTGCTTGCCTTAAAGCCCACTGCCACCCTGTAGCCTGCCATTCTGCAGCTTTCCAAAAGAGACAAATTAAAATAGCCAAAGGGAAAGGCAAAACTTTTAACCGATACGCCAAAATGCTTTTCCAGCAACACTTTAGAATGAAAAAGTTCCTTTTGAAGCCAGTCACTATCTGCCGAAATGAGGGGCTTATGACTGAGGCCATGGCTTCCTGCCTCCCAGCCGGCATTTAAAAGTCGCTGAACCTGCGCTGCATCAAGATGACGAAACCGAACACCTCCGATATTGGCGTCCCAAAGATTCATTTGGCCTAAATAATCATAAATAAGAAAAACTGTAGCCTTAAAGCCATATTCCTCAAGGATGGGAAAAGCTTCCGTATAGGTATTCTCGTAGCCATCATCAAAAGTTATTGCAAGCTTTTTTTCCGCGGAAGAATGCAAATAGTCCTGAAGAGTAAGTCCCTGGTATCCTGCCATCGCCAGCATTTCAATCTGCTGACGAAAAACCTTTGGTGTGATAGTGGTTAATCCCCATTCCCATCGGAAATCGACCTAGTGATAGGCTAAAACCGTCATCAGACTTCCGATTCAGGCAAAAATAAGATACTGTTATACGTATCTGGGTCCAAAAGCTCAGATGCCAGCGCGATTATCTCTTCTGACTCTATTTTCCTCGTTGCTGCGATGATTTCAGAAATGGAAATAAATCTTTCAAACTGAAATTCATAGCGGCACATTCTTTCCAGGCGATGCACCATAGATTCAGAATTGAGAATCAAACTGCCCTCATATTGCATTTTCACCTTTTCCAGCTCTTTTTTAGAAACTTTTTCCCGTCGCAATATCTCAAATTCATCAAAAACCCTGGAGATGGACTCCTTTACTCGCTCACGGTCAGTGGCAAAATAGACGCCAAAGAGCCCACCTTCCGTAAACATATCTAAAAAACTGAAAATGGAATAGACAGCGCCGGTTTTCTCCCGAATATTCTGAAAAAGCCGAGAGGACATTCCGGCCGATAGCAGGGCATGAATCATCTGATAGCTATAGCGCCGGGGAAAATGGTAGGAATAGCTTTGCCGCCCCAATAATACGTGGGCTTGATTGCCTGCGATGGCTTTTCTCTCTGAAAAAGGTTCCGGCTGATGTAGTTTACGAACTTTGCGCTTTCCTGCCTCATATGGATAAGCCTCAAAAGCACGGCGCACCCATTCCGCAAAAACAGAGTGCTCCACAGCGCCAACAGCCGCAACCACAATCCGCCCTGCAGTATAGTTTTTCCTGATAAAATCCTGTAAATCATCCCGCTGAATTTTATTCAAGGAGCGGTGATTTCCCAAAATAGGATAGCCCAGTGCGTGCCTCGGGAAGCAATATCTGGTAAAGGTATCAAAAGCATATTCCTGAGGCGTATCCAGATTTTCATCAATCTCCTCGTGAATCACACTCCGCTCCAATGCAATATCCTCTTCCAAATAGAGGCTGTTTTGGAGAATATCGGCCAATACCGCAACAGTCACCGGAATATCCCGCGGCAGAATATGGGCATAGTAAGCGGTAATCTCTTTGCTTGTATAGGCATCGAGCTGACCGCCTCTGGATTCAATGGCATCGGCAATTTCAGCAGCGCTGCGAGTGTCAGTCCCTTTGAAATTAAGATGCTCAATAAAGTGGGCAATGCCATTAATAGCCAGCGTCTCGTCTTTCGTGCCGGTAAAGACAAAAACACCAACGGCGCAGGTTCCCACAGAATCAACTGTTTCTGTGAGAATCCTAACGCCGCTATTTAAAGTAGATTTATTGAAGCGTTGAATCACCGGCGATTATTGCGTGGTCCCCGGTCTCTTCCGCCCCGGTCTCCGCCTGAACGATGTGGTCTCGGTTGCCTTGGCGCGCTTTCGGGAATATGAGCTGGCCGCTCCGTTGTCTGTTTAATGCTCAGATTCAGACGGCCAAGATTGTCAATTTCAAAAAGCTTCACTTTAGTTTCAGTGCCAACGTCAAGAACATCAGTCACTTTGTCAATGCGTTCCCAACTAATTTCGGAAATGTGTACCAGGCCTTCTTTGCCCGGGAGGAATTCTACAAAAGCACCAAAATCCATAATGCGGGTCACTTTGGCATCGTAAATCTTGCCTATCTCCGGCTCTTCTACCAGGGCAAGTATCCAATTTTCAGCTTTTTTGGCTTTCACACTATCATTAGAGAAAATATGGACTGAACCATCATCATCGATATCAATTTGCACCTCAGTTTCTGCGACAATCTGCTTGATCATCTTTCCGCTGGGTCCTATCACCAGACCAATTTTATCTACAGGAATTTTGATAGCAGTTATGCGCGGCGCCCACTTGCTTAAATCAGTTCGGGGCTCCGAAAGCGTTTCCTGCATTTTCTCTAAAATATGCAGACGCCCAAGGCGAGCCTGCTCTAAGGCTTTTTCCATTGTATCAAAAGCCAGTCCGTGGATTTTCAGGTCCATCTGAATCGCAGTGATGCCATCTGCAGTGCCGGCTACTTTGAAATCCATATCTCCATAATGGTCTTCTTCTCCCAGAATATCAGAAAGCACAGCATAGCGCCCTTGGTCACTGATAAGACCCATCGCGATGCCAGAGACCATTTTAGAAATGGGTACACCTGCATCCATCAGAGATAGACATCCGCCACAAACGGTGGCCATAGATGAGCTGCCATTTGATTCTAATACGTCGCTGACGACTCGGATTGTATATGGAAACTGCTCTTCATCTGGCAAAACAAATCGCAATGCCCGTTCTGCCAGATTGCCGTGACCAATTTCACGACGGCTAACACTAAGCATTCGCTTAACTTCACCCGTGCAAAAGGGTGGAAAATTGTATTGCAGCATGTAGCGTTTGAAAGAATCGCCATCAATATCATCAATCATTTGAGCATCTTTTTTAGCGCCCAGTGTAGTCACCACCAGCGCCTGTGTTTCACCACGGGTAAAAACGGCTGAACCATGGGTGCGGGGCAAAACGGATACTTCTGAACTGATTTGACGGATTTCATCGGTGCGGCGACCATCTACTCTGATGGCAGAGTTGAGAATTTTCTCCCGCATCTCTCTGCGTAATGCATCATGAATGACAGTATGAATTGCCTTCGCTGATTCGGGAAAAGCTTCTGCAAGCGCTTCTATTGTTTCTTTGCCAAGCTCCGCTTCAAATATGGAGCGCTCTTGCTTTGTCGGGATATCACCGTATTTTGTCAGAGCTTCAGCAATATGCGCTTCAATTGCCTTCACCAGTTCTGCAGGAATACTGTCATCGGGCGCCTCACGCTTCACAGGTTTCAGTTCGGCTGTCAGTTCATTTTGGAGTGCAACAAGCTGACGAATTGCTATGTGAGCTGATTTCAGAGCATCCAGTAAAACCTTTTCGCTAACTTCATCAAGTTCACCCTCTACCATAATGAGTGAATCGTCAGTTCCGCTAACGAGGATATCTATGGCGCTGTTTTCGAGTTGTGAGGCGGTGGGATTAATCACATATTCTCCGTTTATGAGGCCAACACGGACAGATGCCACGGGTCCGGCAAAGGGAATATTGGAAATGCTCAGGGCAGCACTGACGGCAAGCGCAGATATGACATCTGGCTGATTGTCCTGATCGTATGAGAGGACATTTACGATAACCTGTGTTTCATAAAACCAGTTTTTCGGCAGCAAGGGCCTGATTTGTCGGTCAATGATGCGGGCTGTCAACACTTCCCGATCGCTTGGTCTTCCCTCTCTTTTTAGAAATCCACCAGGAATTTTCCCGCTGGAATAAAATTTCTCCCGAAACTCAACAGAGAGTGGCACAAAGCCAAGCCCTTCCCGAAGCTCTTCAGAAGCAACAACAGTTGCTAAAACGGCAGTATCGCCACAACGCGCATATATTGCACCGTTGGCTTGTTTTGCCAGGCGCCCGGTCTCGATGGAAACCGGTATTCCATTAATTTCTATACTTTTTACTAACAATGATACCTCCCCTTATTTACGCAGACCCAATCTCTTTATCAGATCCCGGTATCGGTTGATGTCGGACTGCTTAAGATAGTGGAGCAAGCGACGGCGCTGTCCCACCATCTTTGATAAGCCACGACGGTTATGATGGTCTTTTTTGTGAATCTGCACGTGAGCTGTCAGGTCTTTAATCCGCTGAGTCAGAAGGGCGATCTGCACCTCCGGTGATGCGGTGTCAGTTGCGTGCAATGCATAATTTGCAACGATTTCTTGTTTTTTTTCTTTACTTAGTGATGTCATTTTTCCTCCTAATGACAGATTTACATTTTTTTACAGTTGAATTTGTCTTTTTCTAATTGCTGAATCAACTCTTCTCTTGAATTGAATCGGATTTCATCACGAATTCGTCGGATAAAATCTACATCAATTTCGTGGTCATAAAGCTTTTTCAGTTGGGCATCTAACACGTGTACTTCAATGGTTAGATAATGTCCATCAAAGGTGGGTCGGTAACCCACATTGCACATTCCCCTGTAATTTTTGCGCTGGATATAAATATTCACGCAATAGACGCCCACATGGGGAATGATTTTTTTTGGCGACGAAGGCAATACATTTAAAGTGGGAAACCCCAACTCTTTTCCTCTTTTTTCTCCATTGATGACCTTCCCTTTTAAGTGGTAAGGCCGGCCAAGATAATGGGAAACCGTTTCTAAATCTCCAGCGCCAATGAGGCGGCGAATATTAGTGCTATTTATGGTGAAATCTTCATTTCGGACTTCTTCAATAATCTCCGTTGTAAAGCCGAGCTCATTTTTACCGAGCTCTTTGAGATATTGCGGCGTACCTTTGCGCATTTTTCCAAAACTATGGCTATACCCGATGATAAAACCTTTTACATCGATATACTTCATAACTGTATCCCGAATAAAAGCATCGGGTTCAATAGCAGCCAGAGCCTTTGTAAAGGGATGCACAACAATATAATCAAGCCCGCTTTCTGACAGCAGTTTGATTCGCTCTTCCAAGGTGCTGATAAAAGTAATCGGGTTACGGCTCATTTCAGAAATGACCTCCCGGGGATGCGGCGCATAAGTGACCAGAATACTCTTCAGCCCAGATTCTCTTGCCTTTTCCACGAGACGCCTTACTACCTTTTGATGACCCACATGAAAGCCGTCAAAAGTGCCCATTGTAAGCAGAGCCGAGGGTTTGTCAGGGATATTTTCTATATTGCTGATAACGTCCATTCTCTCCGAAATTCCTCAAGGGTAAAAGCTTCGTTCATATTCCAATTTCCAATTTGAGTGCGCCAAAGCTCCCAGGCTGTTGCACCGATTCCCATCGCTTGTCCAATATCGTGGATTAAAGTGCGGATATAAGTGCCGGCTGAGCATTTCACCCGAATTTTAAAACATGGATTTGCAAAACCTATCAGCTCCAAATCATAAATTTCGATGGGATTTGCTTTTCTCTCAATTTCCTGACCTTTGCGAGCCAGCCTGTATAGACGTTGCCCATTTATCTTTTTTGCGCTGAACATTGGGGGTGTTTGCAGGATCTTGCCTCTAAATTTGTCAAAAACAGTTTCAATATTTTGCTTTTGAATTGTTCCAGACTCATTTTGGCTAAGGATTTCACCGGTAAGGTCCTGGGTATCGGTGACGATACCTAAGCGACCAGTGGCTTCATATACCTTTGGCAGAGACCGCCAATAATCAAGCCGGCGCGTCTCTTTGCGCCCAAAAGCGACAATCAGCAACCCCTCAGCAAATGGGTCCAAGGTTCCGGCGTGTCCAACTTTCTTGAAAGCGCTTATTTTCCGCAAGATTCTTATAACATCAAAGGAGCTGATATTTTTGGGTTTATATATCGGCAAAGTCATTCCTTCAATGCTTCCGTTCTCGGAGCGTATGCAGTATTCGTTCAATTTTTTCAACATAATCCAAAGACTCATCTAAATGAAAACGCAAGTCCGGGATATGACGAATTGTCATACCACGACCGATTTCCTGGCGTATTTTCTTTTTATCTTCCATAATAATATGAAAGCACTCCGCAAGCTTCACTTCTGTTTCTGCGCCGTAAATACTGATATAGACATGAGCCAGACGCAGGTCTGCAGAAAGCTCAACCCGGCTGATAGTTAAGAGCATATTTGAGCAAAAGGACTGATAATCCCTCACCAACATTGCTCCAATTCGCTGTTTTAAATCACTGGCCAATTTTTGAGCTCTTTGACTCACAATGCTTCGACCCTTTCACCAGTTAGAATATAATTTTGTGATTGGAAGAAATTCCGAACATTCTCTATGACACTGTCAGCAGCTGCAGCGGCGCTGGCTATTGTGATTATTGACAACTGCGCCGATTTAATCTTATCATTGTGGCCAGTTTCTGAAATTGCTATATTCTCACTTTTTCGAAGCTGACTCTCAATACGGCGGAGATAAGTCCGTTTTTGCTTCAAGCTCTGTGCTTCAGAAAAATAGAGTTCTACTTGCATCAGGCGAATGTGCATCCTTTAGGCCAATGTCCTTTTAACTGATTTTTCAATATAACTCTCGATGATGTCGCCTTCTTCATAAAGATCATAACCATCAATAAGAACACCACATTCCAGCCCTTCTTTCACTTCCTTCACATCATCTTTATGCCGCTTCAGAGAAGTAAGATAGCCAGTGAACTGCTCTTTATCGCCCCGCAGAATACGAATCTGCGAATTACGCTGTACTTTTCCAGATGTGACGTAAGAGCCGGCAACTTTTCCATACTTAGGTACTTTTATGACCTGTCTGATTTCTAGTGTTCCAAGCACTTCTTTAATCCGTTCTGGCTCCAGCATACCTTCCAGCGCCAGTTTCACGTCGTGCTCCGCATCATAGATGATAGTATAATTTCGAATTTCCACATTCAATACTTGTGAGAGCTCTTTAGCCTTTATATTGGTGTTCACGTGGAATCCAATAATAATTGCCTTTGAAGCGCTGGCAAGCTGAATATCCGATTCGTTGATCATACCGATGCCTTTATGGATGACTCTCACTGCCACTTCAGGAGTTGATAGTTTCATAAAGGAGTCGGCCAGGGCTTCTACTGAGCCATCCACGTCTCCTTTGATGATAAGATTAAGCTCTTTGGTTTTGCCGTCAATGATCTGGCGACTGATTTCATCCAGCGTCAGAAGTGAGTACGAGCGGAATTCCTGCTCGCGATAGAGCCGTTGTCGCTCTTGAGCAATGCGCCGAACTTCTCGTTCGTCTGCCATTACGGCAAATTGGTCTCCGGCTTGCGGCACATCATCAAAACCCTGAATCTGAACGGGGTCAGCAGGCTTTGCCTCTAGTAAACGCTCTCCTTTTTCATTGAGCATTGCTCTTACCCGCCCAGCATGACGGCCACAGATAAAAGGGTCGCCGACTTTCAATGTGCCTCGCTTTACCAAAACTGTGGCAACAGGTCCGAGCCCTTTATCCAGGCGAGATTCAACGACCACGCCCTTGCCAAATCCGTCATAGGGAGCCTGTAAATCCAGCATTTCCGCCTCAAGCAAAAGAGATTCCAGCAATTTATCTATGCCTAAACCTGTTTTAGCAGAAACTTGCACATCCTGGACTTTACCGCCCCAAGATTCTACAAGAACATTAAGGCTGGCTAATTCCCGAATGACCCTCTCTGGCTCAGCAGCAGGTTTATCCATCTTGTTAATGGCAATAACAATGGGCACACCAGCCGCTTGTGCATGATTAATTGCTTCTTTGGTCTGAGGCATCACGCCATCGTCGGCAGCTACCACAACAACAACAATATCGGTAATCTGAGCGCCTCGGGCACGCATCGCAGTAAATGCTTCGTGACCTGGTGTATCTAGAAATGTAATGGTCTGATCATTAATTTTAACGCGATAGGCTCCGATATGTTGGGTAATACCACCAGACTCACCTTCCACCACTCTTGTTGATCGTATATAATCGAGAATACTAGTTTTGCCGTGGTCAACGTGCCCCATCACTGTCACAACAGGGGCTCTCCAGCGTAAATCCGCACCATCTGTGCCAGCTTCCTCAACCAGCTCTTCAGCATATTCATCAAGTCGACTTACACTGTAACCAAATTCAGAAGCTAATATTTCAATCATATCCCAATCAAGCCGCTGATTTATTGTCACCATCTGATTCATTGACAGACATTTTGTAATAATATCGGTGTGAGATACATCGAGATGACGGGCCAGCTCTTCAACGCTGATATATTCTGTAACAGAAATTGTGTCACTGGCGCTTGTTGTCTCTTCATCTGTATGGACAACAGTTTTTTTATGATGTTTCCGTCTGCTTTTCCGGTCGTCTAAGGTATTTAATGTTTTTTTAATCGTTTGAGTCACCTCTTCCTGGTTGACTTTTCCTGGCCTGTGGCCGCTTTTGCGGTCAGGTACAGATACAGGTTCTTCTGCTATTGTCTTTTTCTTTTTTAACTGCTCTATGCGTGGTATATCTTCAATAATACGTACCCTCTTCGTTGCGGATTTGTGACGTTTTTTGAGCTCATCAAGTTTGGTTTCAAATTCAGTTTCAGAGTCAGTAAGGACTTTAACTTTCTTCTTTTTCCTTGCTGTTTTTTTCGGCGCTGCAGGGCTTTCGGGGGCGCTTTCATTCTTTATTTCGGCAATATTTTCAGAGGAAACCACAGCGCCGCCTACTGTAGCAGCTTTAATCTCTTTTTTCTTTTTAGGCTGCTGGCCTGAGACAACTTTTTTCTTTTTCTCTTCCTGGGCTAAAAGTTTAGCTGCTGCCTCTTCTTCCTTCCGCTTCATTTCAAGCTCTTCTTGTTTTTTGCGCTTTATCTCTTCTTCTTTTTGTTTTCTCAGCTCCTCTTCACGCTTTTGCTCAAGTTCACGCTTTTTAGCTTCCTGCATTTCACGAAGCTTCTTCATTCGCTCTTCTTCAGCTTTCAGACGCGCATCTTCTTCACTCTTCTTTTGCGCTTCCTGCTGCTTTTTAGTGGCCTCAATCTGTCGCGCCCGCTCGATTCTTTCCCACTGGGCCTGACCAACTTTTTTAGCATCAGTATCAAAATGATTCAACACTTTTTCGACAATATCAGCTTCTATAAGTGTATTGGGGCCTGCAGCTATCTGCATTGAATCTAAAAAATTGATGATTTCCGTGGATGCGCGGTTTAGCTTTTTGGAAAGTTGAAAAACCCGTTGCTTTCCTGAAGGCATTCAGCAGCTCCTTTTTTAATGTTTCTTATCTGCACTTGGCTGATTAATATCAAGGGCGGTCTCATTTTTACGTTTTTTATCTAATACTTCCTGAATAATTTCTTCAATTCGTTCAAATGTCTTTTCACCGATTCCTTTAATTTCCAGTATTTGTTCTGGGTCAGCATTTAAAAAGTCAGCGACAGTCTCGATTTCGGCGTCATGAAGGGCACGAATATATTTGGGGGGAATTTCGGGAATATCTTCAATAAAGATATCATCACCTTCAAGTCTATTGTATTCTGAGCGGCGAATAGCATCAATGTCATAACCGGTAACTTTGCTGGTAAGATTGATATTGATACCGCCAGTACCGATTGCCGTGGCAATTTCGCTATCGTCAAAAACCGCAAGAGATGTCCGGCGGTCTTCATCAATTTCAATAAACAGTGGTTTCGCAGGAGAAAGGGCGCGAGAGATCAGCACTTCCGATTCGCGGCTATAGTTAATAATATCTACATTTTCACCATTTAGCTCATTCACGATGGTCTTGATTCGACTGCCTTTTAAGCCAACGCAAGCGCCGACGGCATCCACCCGCTTGTCGTTGCTTTCCACGATAATCTTTGATCGTTTGCCTGCAACTCTGGCCACAGCCTTAATCTCTACGATTCCATCAAAAATTTCGGGGACTTCCAGCTCAAAAAGCCTTTTGAGAAAAGACTTATCGGCGCGACTGATAACTATCTCAGGGCCTTTCAATGTCTCTTTAACCTCTTTGATAATAGCTTTTACCGTGTCACCGCGATGATATCTTTCACCCTCAATCTGTTCATTGCGGGGCATTTTCAGCTCGACCTTGTCAATGTTTACATAGACAGCATCTTTTGGCCGAATCTGATGTATGGTGCCCACGATAATCTCACCAACGCGGCTGCGATATTCTTCGTAAACCTGATTGCGTTCAATTTCCCGAATTTTTTGATTCAGGACTTGCTTGGCAGAAGTGATGGCCCGGCGGCCAAAAAGATCAGGATCAATGACTTTAACAACCACTTCACCAATTTCAGCCTCTTCCATATCAGGAAGCAGCCTAGCGCTGGTCAAATCAATTTGTGTCACCTCATCATCTAGTTCTTCATCAGACACGACTTCAAGCTCCTGATAAATCTCCACTTCGCCCTTATCGGTGTTCACAATAATTGTGAAATTATCTACTTCGCCATAGCGGCGGCGAATAACTGAGTCAAAAATAGCTTCAATAATATCACCGACTTCTGAGCGGTCAATACCCTTTTCTTTTGCTAATTGGGTTATTGCTTCAATTAATATTTTTTGGTCCAAGCAAATACTCCTGATCTTTCTTTACCATTTTAATTTGATTTTTCCCTGCTTGATGTCCTCGTAGGACAGCTTGACTGATTCTTCCTTTTTTTTACTTTTGCTTACCCCGATGATGCTGTCTTCTGTGACTTCGGTAATACTGAGGATAAGGGGATTATCCAGGTCATCGCGACAATGTGTCAGAACAATTTCCCGGCCGATATTTTTTTGAAAATGCCGTGGTAAACGCATCGGGAACTCAATACCAGGGCTGCTAAGCTCCAATTCAAAATCCTCACCAACAATGGCTTCCAGCTCGGCGCTATCACGAAGCTTCAGTGTTAACTCCGTCAGCTCATCAGAGTGAATTCCCGACAAAGTGTCGCAAAGCACCATAATTTTTGGTCTTGCGCCTTCATTTACAAAGAGCGCTTCCACAAAGATATTCATTTCCTCTGCAAGAGTGGAGATGAGCTTCAGTAATGGTTCTCTCATTCTTGGCCTATAAGTGAAAAGTGGGAGACTCCCACTTTTCCTGACGGTTTAAGAAAATTTCTTTTTTTTTCAAATTGTATTATCCGCTCACTTTTCTGCCAAAGTTAACATTGATTGCATAGAATTGATGAGCTCTTGCTTTGATTTATCATCAGCAAATTTCAATTTTTCGACAGCAGCAAGTATCATTTCTGCTTTTTTCAATTGACTTGATTTAAGATAATAGCTAAAGGCCCGTTGGTAAAAGTCCTTTTTATTAGTCAAATTGGCGGTTTTTTCCGCGCCTTTTTGATAATGAGCCGCAGCCGGACCATATTCTTTTGCTTGTGCGGCAATCGCTCCCAGTGTAGCGGAGGCTGCTGATATAAATTCTATATCTGAACCAAAATCAGCAAGGTACTCATTGAGCAGTTTCCGGGCCTGCTCATATTTCCCCTCATTATATTCTATCATTGCGGAGTAGTATAGGGCATAACCCGCGTATTCTGATTTTCCATAGAGAGCTCTGAGTTCGCTAAATTTTGAACGTGCACTGTCATAGTCACGGGCAAAATAATACTGCTGAGCAATACCCAGCATACTAGATGCCGATTTGGCCTTGCTGCTCCAGTATTGAGAAACACCCCAGCCAGCCAGAATCAAAACCATTAATACCGCCAGCACAATATAGATTTTTTGCTGGTTTTCATTATAAAATCGCACAGATTGATCAATCCGCTCAAAGAAAGGGTCTTTCTTCATCTCTTTCCGTGTAATCTTCTTTTGTCCTTTTAGCATTTCATCTCCTCTTTTCTCGCGCCCCTGGCCCGACTCGAACGGGCGACACCAGGTTTAGGAAACCTGTGCTCTATCCGCCTGAGCTACAGGGGCCAAAGCCTGCAAATTTAAGAAGAATAAAAAGCTATCGCAAAGAATATTATTTTTTTTCAATAAGGCTTTCAGGATTGAGCGGCGCTAGCTCTGCTATCGTAAATAAGCCATTTTCGCGAATGGTTTTCCCGTCAAATGAAATCTTACCACCACCAAATTCTGGTGTTTGTATCAGCACCAGATCCCAATGGATTGCACTCCGATTGCCATTATCAGCCTCATCATAAGCATTCCCCGGAGTAAAATGAATACTGCCGGCAATTTTTTCATCAAAAAGAATATCTTTCATCGGCCTGGTGATATAAGGATTCACACCAATGGCAAATTCACCAATATAGCGTGCCCCTTCATCGGTATTAAAAATCTTATCTAGCTTGCTCTGGGGCAAAGCTCTTGCTTTTTCTATACGACCGTTTTTAAAGTGCAGCTCGATATTGGTGAAAACCGTTCCATGGTAAAGTGATTCAGCATTGTAGCGAATGACACCATTGACGCTGTCTCTAATAGGGGCAGTAAAAACTTCCCCATCGGGAATATTGGCATCACCGGCACATTTGATGGCTTTCATGCCAGCAATTGAAAAATGAAGATCCGTACCAGGCCCGCTGATATGAACTTTATCTGTGTTTTCCATAAGTCTGACCAATGGGTCCATTGCTGATGACATTTTGGCATAATCAAGATC
>DSDE01000459.1 GCA_011049095.1 Fidelibacterota bacterium | reverse complement strand
TCTTTATACGGCCTTGAGGATGCCCATACCGTTATTCGTGGCACCATCCGCTACACCGGCTGGAGCAATCTGATGCTTGCCCTGCAAAAGCTTGGCTATCTGGATGATACAGAAAATCCAGAATTAAGAAGATCAACTATCCGCAGAGTGACCGGCCTGCTTCTCAAAGCAACGCCAGCACAAGATTTTTTCCGCAAATGTGCAGAATTTTTCAATCTGCCTGTTGATTCACTGCTCATCAAGCAACTGCGATGGCTAGGGCTTTTTGATGATATTCCCCTCAGTGACCTGAGCTATGCCTCCCCCCTGGATGTCATTGCGAAACTTATGACCCTTAAAATGCAATACCTTCCCGGCGAGCAGGATATGCTGGTAATGGAGCATAATATTGTGGCTGAATACCCTGACGGACGGCGGGATTCAATTATCTCTACACTATTGGATTATGGCCAGCCAGGCGGAGACACCTCAATGTCTCGCACAGTAAGCCTCCCTGCAGCCATTGGAGCCCGACTCATTGCCAATGATAAAATCCCCCTCACTGGCGTCCATATTCCTATTCAACCGGAAATCTACCAGCCAGTGCTTAAAGAATTAGCAGCCTTTGGCATTCAGCTTCGAGAAATTAAAAAACAGATTTAATCTCCTCTTCATCAAATATTTATTTTGGACAGATGTAATTTATCTGGTATTGACTGTAAAAGTGTCGGTAAAAGCTTCACCATTCCAAAATTCCACTTTTGAAAATTTCTCCAAATAACCTTCCATATCAAAGCTATCCCAGTCAAAAGTATGGTAATAATCCTTATACAATTCAAAGCAATCTGCCAAAACAATATTTTGCACCTGGAAATCTTTACCCATATAGATTATTGCATCAGAATCAGTTCCGGCAAGATTTATCGTAAGCATCAATAAACCATTATTGATACATTCCACTTTTAAAATTGATTCGCGAATTTGTCCCGGCAGACCCTTTAATTTTGGAAAACGGAGATACAAATAGGGCGGGCGATAATCAGCATCTTTTCGGAGAATAAGATAATTAGAATCAAGCTGAGGCGAATGTCCAGCAAAGTGGGGATATTTTAAAACGGCCAAAACTGCTGTATCATAGTCATTGTTGGTGCCGCCCATAATAAGTTCATCAATCCCATCATTATCCAAATCATAAATCTCATAAGTGTAGAAATAGCCGGAATTATAAAAAATACTCAAAAGCTGCCCCTTATGATCAAATTGGATAAGCTGAGAGGGAAAATATGGATGATTATGATAATAGCATGCGAGCTCGTTTTGCCCGTCCTTATCAAAATCGTGTATGATATGAAAGCGCCCGATATAGGTATCTGAGTGAAGTCCATTAGCATATCTTCCAGGGGTAAAACCGCTGTATGTCCAAAGTACCTTTCCAGTGTGGCTCAGGAGATAAGTTTCAGTTATTAGATCATTTTCATTTATCTTATGCTTGTCTATTGTAAAAAATATTTCATTGAAACCATCTCCATTGATATCGCCTATAGCGTAGGAGTTTTTTCTATTATCAGGGCTTTTCTCGTTGATAAACTTCATCAAAACGGGAAATTCTTCACTCCACAATATTTTCCCCTTTTGATTGTAAGCAAGCAGATGATTGCCATAGCCCTTAATACTTACCGGGTTGCTATCGTGGTCAATCACAGTAAAATAAGCAAGCAAAATAGCAAGAAGAGAAGCCAATGCCGGCCAGAAATATTTTAGAATACGACTGATTTGCTTTTCAAACGAAACAGGACGTTCCTGAATTTCAATAATATTATCTGCCCTCAAGACTTCATCAACTGTTTTAAGAGGCAGCAGCACCAGGCTTTTCCCTGGAAACTGCCTTCTCAAGGGGTCTAATATCAGCTTTGCTTCATAAAGATTTTCTGCGGGCAGGAGAAAATAGCGAAAAGGAGAGAAGTAAAAGACCGTCAATTTTGCAGCCAGACTCTCATTGCTAATAGGTCTGATATCACCCTGAGAATTGACAATACCCGTGGCAACAACTGGCTCTTTCTGGTGAATAACACAGCGATAATTGCCACTTTGCGTCAACTTGCACAAATTTAACAGGGCCATCGCCACGCCAAGACTGTCTCCAGTATAGCGATAATCATTTTTGGGGAACAAAAAATGAAAACGAAAGCGCTCATCATCAATCCCCTGGCCGGCAAATCGTCGCTTTAATAGATTTTTCATTGAATAGAGTGCATCAAAAGCCTGCTGATACATCAGGTCATTGCTTGAATCAATGCTATAATTAAAGGTGAGAAAGTCGCGGTGGTAGCCACCTGGCGAACTAATAATCTCTAGGCGCATTGGCTCAATCGTAGCCGCGGACTTATCCCATGATTCCGAGCTGTTTTTCTCGATCAGGGGAACCCACACGGCATCTGTCAGCTCAATTCCCGCCAGATTTCGCCATAATTTTCCAATTTCAAAAAATATTTCTGGCATAGGAAAATGTATGTCCAGCAGCCTTTTTGACCATTTCTCAAAAGAATCAAGTGAGTGTCCGGCTGTAGGAGTCTCCGGAAAAGCGTAGAGCAGTTTCTCATTTTCTTCTGTCCAGTGTGGCTGCCATAAGCTCAGCGCAGATTTCCATTCTCCCAGCCATATCAGATTCAGGGATTGATGGAGCCGCGTCTGGCTTTGCATACTCATAAAACGCTGCTCATAATCGACAGATATTCGGCCTTTTGGAATTTGTTCTAAATAGCTCAGCATCAGCACATAAAAATCCGGTGGCCGAAATTTGACCGATTCTGTTTCAAAATGATCAGAAAATAAGGGAAAAAGCTGCTGAAAATAGCTGTGAAAAAGCTCTGGACGGTGTCGGTGATAGACCCGCTTTACAAAATGAATCAATTCCGTAAGGGCTATGCGATGGCTTTTATGATGCTTGAGCTGATGCAGCAAGCGCTGAAAAGTCTGCTCAATGGCAATCAGAGAATCCATCAAGACACTTTATTTTTGAGAACCAGAAAAATAGAGCCGAAGGATAAAATCCTTTTTTAAGGGAATGCGCGTAAAACCAAAAGACGTTTCAGACATATGAACCGGAGGATACATTTCATTATCTTCCGAGCCAATTGCTATTTTATGCCCCTTATCTGCAGGAGATTTCTGAATAAAATCAAGATCATAACGCTCAGCCGATTTTTTTATACAAAGTTCATAGCGCCCTTCTACCGCTTTTTTCAGGGTAATCTCTTTGGGGTCTGACTGGGCTTCAAGCCTTTCAACCACCTCTCGGGAATTCAAAGTATATACAATATCCGGCGTATGTACTCGAAAGACCAGTTTATTTGGCTCTTTGATTTCAATTTTTCCCAGTTTTACACAGCCGCTGGCATCGCTGATATAGCTCTCATCAAACCCATCAATATGTACAACCACAAACTCATATAAAACGGGGTCATCAGCAATCAGGCAGAGCTGAAACTCCTGTGTTTCTTTTTTTTCCAGAAGGCGAATCAAGAGATTATCCTCATCTGCAGAATAGACCGCCACCATTTTAAAAAAGCAGCCCTGTTTGCTTTCTGCAGCAAATTGAATTTTATCATTTTCATCAGCCATTGGCTTTAATTTCATTGTATAACAATTGACGTTTTTCAGATGAACATTTGCGGGGAAGGGCGGTGAATTGTAAGCCAAATTTGACGCTAAAGCTGAATAAAATAACTTCAGTTCCTTATATCTCTGAGCACAAAAACGACAGCTATTCAGATGTTCGATTATGGAATAATCCTTATCTTTTGTGTATTCAGACATAATAAATTTTTCTAAAGTAAGCGGGTCAATACATCTTCCTGTCATTTTAGCATCCCTCGAACTATTTTAGGCACATCACACCTGGCCGATATTTTTTCTGTCTCTGCCGTCACGATTTGCTCTTTTTGCATTTCTGCCTCCATCCTATTATATGTATAGTGACATCTTCCTTTGTTTCAGAAATATTTTTTTATTTTTTTCCTCAAATCAATCAATTTTTGAGTAATTTGGGTAAAAAACCAATCAATTCTTTGAAATTGACCTTTGCTAATCTTTCTGATAAAAAACGGGGGCAAATTTTTTCAGCTTCTCTTTACCCAGATGGATTAAGTATTCCAGGCGGTTTTTGTGATCTTCATATTTTAGATCGCGCAAAGCAATATTTTTCCAGTATTGAGGAAGCTTCTCCGTGAAGCCATCTTCCAGCAAATCAGAAAAATACTGATTGGCTAATTTAAGATAATATTCGGATATCTGTTCATTAAAAAACGGCTTATGACTATAAGAATGCTGAATCTGACTGGCAAGCTCCTTCATTAATAGCTGCAACACTTCTCCATTGCTTTCTGAAATCAGGCTTTGGCTAAAAATATCATCTGCGTCATTTTTCCTTTGATTATAATTACAGAGCTCAAGTATTTGGCGCAGACCGTGATGTAGCGTGCTTCGAGGCAAAACCGGCGCACAATGAGCTTCACTCTCTATGGCCAGTAACAGCTCAGGGATGATTATAGAGAGCCGGTATTTTAAGGGCATCCTTTCTGTCAGCATTTGCAGCAAATCGTCATATAAGATGAGCAGCTTGCCTGAGATATAATTATCAGGAAATTTCTTGTTTGCGTCTCTGAGATAGATATAGCGTTCCTCTCCCCAAGGAAGGATCTCAATCTCTTGTGAACAGCCCACTGCTCGATTGATGGACCTCAGTAAGCGCTAGCCTTCTGGATCGACATTTCGAAAATAGACCTGCAATTCTTGTTGGACGTGACTAAGCACCAGAGCTTTAAGGCTCAAAAACAGCTGAGAGTCGGCCTGGGTCGCCGGATCGAAAAACTGTTTTCGAAACCAATTGCTAAAACGGGGAAAAGCATTATCCTTATCCTGCTCAAAAAGTTTAGCGATACAATCGATAGCTAAATCTTGAAGGTCCAGCGAGCTTTTGCTCTGGATTTGGAAATAGAGTTTTCCGCTCTCTTTTTTACTTAGCAGATATGCATAGGCGATATGATAGCAATAGTCATAAAATCGCTTAAAGCCGCGCCTAGTCAGAGCGCCGTCTAACAATCCTATGAGCAATCTTTTTATTTCGTCATCAAGCCAGAGTGTCATCTGAAACTGCTAATTTGTTCGCTTCTTACTATTGCGCATTAGCTAGTTATTTCTCCATTTTATTTCACGGCTAAAAATTAGGTACTATTCCATTTTTTTCAAACAATTAATTTTATTGCACAAAAAATAGTTTTTAGAAATTTTGTTTTCTGAAAAAGTGGCTAATTTCTTTGTCTTTATGGCTTGCATAGCTGTTTTGTTTTTGCATTTTTCGTTTCCTGTCTTAGATTTTGCAGATGTCAAAAGATTACCTCACCATCGGCACAGCAGGGCACATTGACCATGGGAAAAGCGCCTTAGTGGAAGCTCTCACCGGAACGCACCCGGACCGGCTTCAGGAAGAGCAGCGACGGGGCATGACTATTGATCTTGGTTTTGCCTTATTAGGAGAAAATATCGCGATCATTGATGTGCCTGGCCACGAAAAATTTATACGCACTATGGTCTCTGGCGCTTCTGGGATAGATTACGCACTGCTCCTCATCGCCGCCGATGATGGCGTGATGCCCCAAACCAAAGAACATCTGGAAATTCTTGAGCTTCTCAAAGTTAAGCAAGGCGCCGTGGTCATCAGTAAATGCGATTTAGCAGATGAAGAATGGATGGAATTGCTGGAAGACGATATTTCGCAGCTTCTCCAAGGCAGTTTTTTAGCAAAAGCTCCACTTTTCAAATGCAGCGCCGTCACTGGAGAAGGTATAGAAAATCTACGAAATCATCTCTTTTCTCTGCAGCTTAATAAAGCTGAGAAAGCTATTGATGACTTTCGCTACTTTATTGACCGTGTTTTTACGATAAGCGGATATGGCACCGTGGTAACCGGCACCGTCCAGCAGGGAAAAATTCAGCTTGGGGATACCATAGAATTAAATCCCGGCAAAATACAAGTACAAGTTCGCGGCCTGCAAGTCCATAATCAGACTGCGAGTGCAGCATTTGCCGGAACCCGCGCAGCCATCAATCTCAGCGGTATAAAGGCAGAGAAGAGTTCTCGGGGTATGGTTCTGAGTGCATTCACAGATATTGAAGCCGGAGCGCGCTGTCTCATTCGAATAAGTCAGCCGGCAGACCAAGCCTTTGGCAATAATATGCGGGTTCGCCTGCTGACCGGCACCAGCGAAATCATTGGCCGTATTCGTATGAGCGATGAAAGCCCAGGGCAAAAATTCGCCTGGTTTGTTGGAGAAAGCCCCCTCTTTGCCTTTCCCGGCCAGCGGCTGATATTGCGGCGCTATAGCCCGATGGAGACCCTTGGCGGTGGAGAAATCTGCTTTATCACCCATTCTCAACGCCTGCCTATCAAAACCCTGAAGCTGTCGCCAAAACTTTCCCCGGGAGCGCTCTATATTATTTTTAATAAAAAGCTGATATCTAAGACTCAATTGCAAAAACTCCAGCTTTTTCTTGGAGCAGAGGATACAGGCCTGGAAGAATGGCAGGATATCAAGGGGGAGATTTGGTATTGCAGCGCCGAATGGAAAAACGAGCGGATAAAAATTATCCAGAGCCTAATGCAAAAACACTATGCCAAGCGACCCTGGAGCAAAGGCAAAGCCCTGAACGAAATTCTGCCACAAGTCCAAATCCCTTTAGAATTTCTGCAAAACCTTATCCAAAAAAGCAGCTATATTATTGAGAATAATCTCCTCTGCGAGATAAATCATCAGCCCTGCTGGCCTGAAAAGTGGGCCCAAAAAAGAGATATCCTCAGAAAATGGCTTCTGGAACAAAAAATTTCAGCGCTTGACCGAAAAGCTGTGCGCCAGCTTACGGGGCTGTCTCCTGAAGAGCTGGACACCGTCTGGTCCGCCCTGTTAGAAAGCGGTGACCTGATCTACCTTCATGGCGACTGCTACATTTATCGAAACGCGCTGAACCAAATGGCAGATAAATTGACGGCAGCCTTTCAGGAGCGACAAGCGTGGCGGGCTGGCGAATTGCGTGAATACTTGCAGCTTACTCGCAGAGAACTTATGACCCTTTTAGAATATTCCGATAATATAGGCTGGACAGAGAGGAATGAAGATTTGCGGACAGCAGGTCCAAAACTGATGACAGATAGACTGTAATGAGCACAAAAAACGATAATGCCACGCCCCTGATGCGCCAATACCATGCCATCAAAAAAAAGCATCCCGACAAAATTGTCCTATTCCGTATGGGCGATTTTTATGAAACCTTTGACGAAGACGCAAAAGTAACAGCAAAAACCCTGGGCATCACCCTAACAAAAAGAAGCAATGGCGCAGCAGGAAAAACGCCATTGGCAGGCTTTCCACATCATGCACTGGATGCCTACCTGCATAAATTACTGCGGGCCGGACTCCGGGTGGCTATTTGCGAACAGCTTGAAGACCCAAAGCAGGCCAAAGGCATTGTAAAGCGAGACATCACAGAAATCGTCACACCGGGAACCGCTGTAGATGACAAATACCTAAGCAGTGAAGAAAATAACTACTTAGCTACCGTTATTTGGAATGAAAAAAATGCGGTCTGTGCTTATGCCGATATATCCACCGGTGAAATGAGCCTGGTAAGAGGCAGCTCCGAGGCTGTGCTGGACTACATCTCCAGCCTGCCAGTTCAGGAAATCCTCTTTACTGAAGGCAATGAAAAGACTTTACGAGAAAAGCTACCCCTCTATAAAGGATTAATAACACCGCTGGAAAGCTGGATCAGCGATGGCATTTATTGCCAGGAACAGATACGGCAGCACTTCAAAGTCCACTCATTAAAAGGTATGGGCCTGGAAGATGATAGGTCCGGCCAGCAAGCAGTGGGAATGCTGCTCCACTATATCAGAGAAAATTTTCAGCAACGCCTGGAGCATCTCAGCAATCTGCATATTCTGGAGCTGGCCAACTATCTCAGTATGGACAACTTTACCATCCGCAATCTGGAGCTGCTGCAGCGTCTCAATGGCGAGCGAGGCGAAGGCACCCTTATCTGGGCAATTGACAATACAAATACACCAATGGCAGCCCGTCTTATACGTCACTGGCTTCTTCACCCCCTCCAGGATATCAGTAAAATTTTATTCAGACAGCGTCAGATCAGCTTTTTTTTAGAAAATGCTCAGCTCAGACAATCAGCGCGAAAAATACTGCATCAGATTGGCGATATCGAGCGGCTGCTGGGCAGACTCTCAGCGAAAAAAATCAACCCAAGAGAGCTGCTGGTACTGAAAGAAAGCCTTATCAATGCGGTTTTATTAGCGGAACGATTAGAATCCAATCAAGAGCTGAATTTCCCCCATCTTGATAGTTTACAAAAACTTATAAAACTTATTGACAGCGCTGTTCTACCGGAGCCGCCAATCAACATCAACGAAGGGGGCATCTTTCAGGAAAGCTTTCATCCTGAGCTTCCCGAATTGCGGCAAATAGCCTATCACGGTAAAGACTATCTGGTAAAGATGCAAGAAAATGAACGCCGCCGTCTGGATATTCCAAGCCTCAAAATTGGCTATAACCGCGTTTTTGGCTATTATATCGAGATAACCCGCACCCACTCTGATAAAGTGCCTGAAGATTATATTCGCAAGCAAACTTTAGTCAATTGTGAACGCTACATCACCCCAGAGCTAAAGACTTTTGAAGAAAAAATCCTCAATGCAGAAGAGTCACTTCAACAATTGGAACGGCAGCTCTGGCTAAATCTCCTTGATGAGCTGCTGCCTTATCTGTCTGTAATCCAACAAAATACTCGAATCGTAGCTGAAACTGATATTTACGCAGCCCTGGCTGAGCTGACGGAACGTGAACAATGGTGTCTTCCGGAGCTGGAAGAGACAGGAATATTAGAAATCAAAGGAGGCCGGCATCCCGTCATCGAAGCTCTTTTACCGCCGGGAGAATCCTTTATTCCCAATGATGTTTTTCTAGATACGCTAACAGATCAGATTCTCATTATCACCGGCCCAAATATGGCTGGAAAATCCACATACCTGCGGCAAATCGGTCTCATTGTACTCCTGGCTCACATCGGCAGCTACATTCCGGCAGATTCAGCTAAAATTGGCATCAGCGATAAAATCTTCACCAGAGTTGGCGCCAGCGATAATCTGGCTTATGGCGAAAGTACTTTTCTTACAGAAATGATAGAAACCGCCAATATTCTTAATACCGCCACAAGCAAAAGCCTGATCTTGCTGGATGAAATCGGTCGGGGCACCAGCACCTATGACGGACTCTCCATCGCCTGGGCTGTCGTAGAATATCTCCACAATACCGAGCAGGTGGCAGCGCGAACCCTCTTTGCCACCCATTATCACGAGCTGACAGAGCTGGAAAAGCTCCTGGGCAGGGTGAAAAACTATAATGTTGCCGTTCGCGAATATGGCGACAAAATTATATTCCTGAGGAAGATCATACAAGGTGCAGCAGATAAAAGTTATGGCATTTATGTAGCACAGATGGCGGGCATTCCCAAATCTGTTGTGGATCGGGCGAAATCTATTCTTCATAGCCTTTCCGGCTCAGACCATGCCCTTCCCGATGGAAAAAAAATGATCAAAGCAAGGGTTAAGGCAGAAGAAAACAGCTATCAGCTCAGTATCTTCGAGGCCAAAGAGAGCGCCCTGGCGAAAGACATCAAAGCTTTGAAAATTGAAGAGATGACACCTTTGCAAGCGCTTCAGGCCCTGGATGAATTAAAACGAAAGATGCAATGAAAAAACGATATACAATAGCAGCGCTCACGATACTTTCAACAATGAGCCTTAATGGAGAAATCGTCAGATATGGCAACGATTTTCTAAAACTCCTTGGCGGACCTATGGGCGAGCTTTACGGCCTGAATAGCGGCATCCTCAGCCAAGGAAGCCATAATACCCTCTACAATCCTTCTGCTCTCGCGGCTGATGAAAAACACGACCTTTTCTTATTCCACTCAGTATGGTTTCAAAACAGTCTTAGCGCTTCTGCAGGGGCATACACCTTCCACTTTCAGGAGAAAGCCCTGGGTATCTGGCTGGGCAGAGTCAGCATAGACCAGGTGCCCGACAGTCGGAATGCATTATTGGATTATGGTCGCGATGGCATTCCAGGCACCCTTGACGAAGGTGAAAACAATGGGCTTTTTGATGAAGGCGAGCGTCTGAACTACGAGCAGGTTCGTTTTCGGGCTTTGAGCAACTATGCTCTGGCGGCAGCCTTTCCTTGGCGAAAAGCAATGAATTACCAAATTGGCATCATAACCCGACTAACGATGCAGGACCTTATTGCCACCCAGGGATATGGACTCAGTTTTGACCTTACTGCAGCCCGTCACTTTGGAAAAGTTTCTAATATTTGGCGAATACGCAATCTGCCATTCGCCTTTACACAATTCAGCAATGGCGCTCAGGAGTGGTATCCTTTAACCATAGAAAGCGGGCTAGCCGGACACTTTATCTGGAATAATTTCTCATTTCAGCCTTATCTTGAAGCAGCTTTTGTGCCGGCCACAAATATGCTGGCAGTTAGAGCCAGCTCTGACTGGGGAAGCCTGACACTTCAGCCTGGTGTACAGTTCACTTATCGTTCAATCTTCTCACTGACTTTCAGTAAAAATGAGTATCGTCCTATGATGATGGGCGCCAGACTCATTTTGCAGGACTTTGATCTGCAATACAGCTACCTGCAATCTGAAAGCAGTCTCGGCGAGAGTCATCTTTTTGCGCTGAGCTTTTCACTTCGGGCCGTCCTCTTAGACTGATAAGCTATTTCCTTTGGAGGATTAATGATTTACCTGACTATGGTTCCTTATCTCTTGCTCTTGGCGGTAAATGAACTCACACTATTTCGAACCTGGTTTCATCTGCCAGCCTGGCTATTTGTTTATGGCTGGCACATACTCATCCTATATATTTTAAACCAAAAATTGGTGATGCCCCTGCGTCTCTTCGTGAAGAAACAGACAATGATAGAGCCAGGACTCTATTACCAAAATGCCTTTTTAAGCTGGCTGCTTGCAGCAGGAATTGCCGCATTTTTCTCTGTCGCTTTGGCTGCAGCCCCAGATATCACAGCCCAGACCCGCCAAAATAGCTTTGTCTTTTTCATCTATACTCTTATCTATTCCCTTATAGGAATGATCATCAATCTGTCTGGCAAAGAAGCTTCCCGCGGGGATCATTTCCCAAATTACAAGCGAGAATGTGGCTGGCTGACTCTGGCTGTTCCTCTGACAGCGTTTTTTCTCTTTATACACGTTCTGCTGCTTTTCAGCAGCCTGCAGCAACTAAAGCTGATTGAAGGCTGGCATCTCCTCATTCATTCTCAAAAAATGGAATTTATGGGCGAAATTATTTTTGGCTCGCGACTGATAATTTGGGTCTTGATAAGTCTTTTCAGCGCTGTCTTGATGATGGGCAATGATGCCTATGAGCAAAAAGGTTTTTTAAAAGCCTTTGCCCGGCGGCTGGCAATTCATTTTTCCATATCAGGCCTCCTAATGATTGTCTTTTCTGTCATTATGGGCATTTTATCTTTCGAAAGCAGCGGCGGATGGATGGCGTTAATTCGCCTAAATGGCTTTCTCTTTTTATTTCTCACTGCAATTTTTTTCTATCTTTGGAAAAGCTCACAGGTCGAAACTGCTTACGAAAAGATATACTTTCAGGATACAAGGCGACACAATCTGATTTGGACGCTGACCGGAGCCTTTTTTGTTTTAATCTCTGCGATGCAAATCAGTGCCTATTTCGGCGCCTTATTAATGCTAGCGCTGATAAGTGTGATACTTCTCAAGAGTCATTTTAACAACTAGGTAAAATGATAAACTATGAGCAAAATAAAAATTTGAGTAACAGGGCGGATATTTTTAGCTTAAATTTCGCTGTGAAACAAAACAGTGCCCCTAAACAAAAGCAAATTGATAAATACCATCTGATGTGGAGAAAAAGAGACTGATGAGGCGACAGACCTGGTTTACGCAGTCTGTTTTTACACACATTGGGAGGTATTATGCTTGATCAAAGACGTTCCATCTGGTCCTGGGCCTTTTATGACTGGGCCAACAGCGCTTTCGCCACAACGGTGATGGCTGGTTTCTTTCCAATTTTCTTTAAGGCTTATTGGGCAAATCCTGAAGCGCCGGAAGAAAGTACCTTTTATCTAGGCCTGGCCAATTCACTGGCCAGCATTATTGTGGCAGCCTTGGCGCCTTTCCTTGGCGCAGTTGCTGATAAGGGTACAGCTAAAAAGAAATTCCTGATGCTATTCGCTTTTTTGGGTGTGATAATGAGCGGCTCTCTCTGGATGGTGGCTCAAGGGCACTGGCAAATGGCAGCGGCCTTTTATGTGCTGGCAACTGTAGGCTTCAGCGGCGGAAATATTTTTTACGACAGCCTTTTGCCTGGTGTCGCCAGCGCAAAGAAAGTAGATTATGTCTCCTCCCTTGGCTTTTCAATGGGCTATATCGGCGGTGGTTTGCTTTTTTTGGTCAATGTGATTATGTATTTGAAGCCAGAAATTTTTGGCTTTATCAGTGGCGACCTGGCTGCTGCAGCCCGACAAATAAAAAGCGAAGCCATCGGTTTTGAGGAGCTCAAAATGGTGGTCTTTGGCTTAGATGATCGTTACGCTATGATTGTTCAAGCATTTACCACAAATACCCAGAGTGAATCTGATCTCATTAAGCTGGTTACGGCAGCGCTGGGCAGCGCGGAAGCAGCCGCCATTAAAGCGTCATTTTTATCGGTGGCCGTCTGGTGGGGGCTTTTTTCGATTCCGATTATTCTGTTTGTGGAAGAGCCCAAATTGCTAAATTCTGTACCCATTCACAAGGCAATTAAATTAGGTTGGCTGCAGCTTTTAAATACCCTAAAAGAGATTCGTCATCTGAAGGTGGTGGGACTTTTTCTTTTGGCCTACTGGTTTTATATCGATGGTGTGGATACCATTATTCGTATGGCTGTTGATTACGGCAGCTCACTGGGTTTTCCCGCATCATCGCTTATTACAGCGCTGCTAATGGTGCAGTTTGTGGCTTTTCCGGCCACTTTGGTTTACAGTTGGTACACCAGTAAAGTCGGCCCTAAAAATGCTGTCTATACCGGCATCGTTGCCTATAGCATTTTTACGATTTTGGGTTTTTTCATGACCACAGTCAGTCATTTTTATATGCTGGCTTTTGGAATCGGGCTTTTCCAGGGAGGCATTCAGGCTATCAGCCGCAGTCTCTACTCCAGAATTATCCCCAAAGATAAAGCAGCAGAGTTTTATGGTTTTTTCAATATGTTAGGAAAATTTGCTGCAGTGCTTGGTCCGGCTATGATGGGAACTATCACGATGGTCACTGGCAATGTCCGTTCTGGCATCTTATCGGTTTTACTGCTTTTTATTGCCGGTGGCATTCTGCTAAGATTAGTTGATATCAAACTGGGTGAAGAGACGGCTAAAAAGCATCTGGCTGGATAATCTGATTTTCAGTTAGTTAGAATGAAAAAATAGCTGATTTTCAAACTAATCACACTAAAAACAGGCTGTTATCGGGATCACACCTTGTTTGGTTTTCGATAATAAGCATTGAAACTGAATCTCTGTACCTCTATACTGTTAATATGAAAAAGGAGGATATATG
>DSDE01000110.1 GCA_011049095.1 Fidelibacterota bacterium | reverse complement strand
TGCTGCTTTCGCCTGGCGTAAAGAGGGAATCGAAATTGGCGTCATTCCAAAGCCTCAGAGAAAAGCTGCTCACTGCTTCGAGCCCCTCATTTTTTACGGTGAGGGTGGCAATGAGTGAGTCGGGGCGGGCAGACATTTCTAAAAAGGAATGGGTCAGGAAAAAATCTGGTGGCGTAATGCTGTTTCTGAATCCGGGACTACCATTCTCGATGATGCTGTTTTCCCAGATATTTTCAAAGAGAGTGCGGCGTTCATCACTATAGCCTTCACGATTGCCGGGGCTGGTGGTCATTTCGTCGTGGAGTGTTGTATCGCAAAAAAGCTGAATCAATTTAGCCGTTGAATTGGAAATGCCATATTGAAGAAAGCGGCTGTCATCAATGGTGAATCGCGGTGTACCTGGCGGAATGAAGGCCTCATATGCACCAGTGTAATCGGGGTCTAAAACCAGTCCGTATTGACCCGGCGCTAAAGTAGAGTCAGGAAAAAAGAGAATCCTGTCCATATCTTCATCATTACCGATAAACCAATTGCCAATATGGATGGTATCGCTGCTGATATTCACAATCTCAATATATTCATTGGTGTTTTCATCGCCCAGGGGGTCAAACATCACCTCATTGAGAAGAATCTGCGGCTGAGCTGACAATACGTGGCTCATTAATAGCAATCCACTTAGGGAAAGATATTTTTTGGGAAAGGACATACCCGGCACCCTTAACTTCAACTTAATATTGTAATTAATTTTTTGATAAAAATCATCTTTTTTCAAAACTTTTTTGATTTTGCCATGAATGATTTAAATTGCCTTATGAAAAAAACAGTGTTGATTCTCTTGATTTTTCGGTTTTCATTTGCTGCTGACTGGATTAAAATTGGCAGCCTTGCTTTCCACAGTGATTATCTTTATCGCGGTGAATCAGCGACCCGCCATCAGCCTGCTATCGCGCCGGAACTAACGTTTATGCATAGCCGGGCGCCATTGTTTTTAGATGTCTGGTTTCTAAGCAGCACGGGCAGGGACCCCTATTCTCAGCTCGATTTTATGCTTAGCGGTGATGTTTTTCAGACGGAGAATACAGTTTTAAGCCTCACTGCCATTGGGAAAGCCGCAGAGCTTTACACACAGGCAATTTATACTTTCGAGATGCAGGCATCCCTCACTGTATTTGCTTCTATTCCGATTATGGCCGAAATCAGTCAAGAATTTCTGGAAAAAAGCAGCTATCTCCAGCTCCAGACTGCTTACGATTTTGACTATAAATTGCCATGGACGCTGGGATTGCTGGCCGGCTATAATCTTTTAAAAAATAGATCAGATACCGATGGGCTGGCTGGGTTTTCTCTCAGCACCTGGCTGAAAATGGGCAGGCTCAGCATTGAACCCTATTCGGTGCTGCAGCTCAGTTTTCAGATAAATGAAAGGGCCACGCTGAGGGGCAGCCTGTCTGTCACGCTGGGGTATGAACTTTGAGAAAAGGGGCTGTGAGAATGTGGGAATTAATATTTAAAAAACTGCTTCTCACGATACTATTCATGACGATGGTGGTGACAAATTTTTCCTGCAAGGAGGAGCCAATGCCAGAGCTTAATTTTGAAAAAGTGCCGGAGTGGGCAGCGCAAATCGTTTGGTATCAGATTTTTCCAGACCGCTTTCATAATGGTGATCCCAATAATGATCCTGAGATAGCCTCGTTGCAGGGAAGCTGGCCACATGATAATGATTCAGCCTGGGAACTGCACCCCTGGGAGAGCGACTGGTATGAACTTCAGCCCTGGGAAAAAGCCAATGGCAAAGGAATCTGGCATAATATTCAGCGACGGCGCTATGGCGGCGATATACAGGGGATTATTGACAAGCTCGACTACCTGAAAGATTTGGGAATCGGCGGCCTCTATATCAATCCCCTTTTTCAGGCACCTTCACTCCACAAATATGACGGTGCATGCTATCACCATATTGACGTCCACTTCGGACCCGATCCGGAAGGTGATAAAAAGCTGATGGCGATGGAAAACCCGGCTGATCCCGATACCTGGGTCTGGACTGAAGCCGACAAGATGGCGTTAAAGCTGATTAGCGAAGCCCACAAACGGGGAATTCGCGTCATTTTCGACGGCGTTTTTAATCACATGGGAATTAATAGTTTTGCCTTTCAAGACCTGGTGAAAAACGGCAAAGCCAGCAAATATGCCGATTGGTTCACGATTAGCGATTGGAATAAACCGAGTCCCCTGGGTTTTCCTTTTAGCTATGAAGGGTGGTACGGTGTCCAGGAGCTCCCAGAATTGCGGGAGGATGAAAATGGTATCGTCTCGGGTCCCAAAGCTTATATTTTTGCTTCCACTCGCCGCTGGATGGACCCCAATGGGGACGGCAATCCAGCAGATGGAATAGACGGCTGGCGGCTGGATGTGGCTTTTTGCGTGGGACACCCCTTCTGGAAAGCATGGCGCAAACATGTGAAAGCTATCAATCCGCAAGCCTACCTTACCGCTGAAATCATTGAACCTCCGGAAAAGGTGAAAGCGTATCTCCTCGGTGATGAATTTGACGCTGTGATGAACTATAATTTTGCTTTTGCAGCTTCTGAGTTCTTCATCAATGATAAAACGCGCATCACAGCTTCTCAATTTGAGCAGGCACTGAGAGATTTTATAAATCCCTATGACCCCGAAATGCTCTATGTCATGCAAAATCTCTATGATAGCCACGATACACAGCGAGTGCTCTCGGCTATAGTCAATCGCGACCTGGGTCATTTTCGCGATTGGGGAGATTTTTTTGAGAAATCTCAAGCCGCAAACTATGCCTACAAAGTTCAGGCACCTGGCAATTATGAAAAAGCAGTTTTGCGGAATCTTATAGTTTTTCAGATGACTTTTCCTGGTGCACCGATGATTTATTATGGAAGCGAGGCGGGAATGTGGGGCGCCAATGACCCCTGCTGCCGCAAACCAATGGTCTGGCCGGAATTTCATTATTCTGCAGAAAAATTTAGTCCGGACCAATCCTGGCGCGAACCCGATGAGGTGCAGTTTGATAAAAAACTCCACGCTTTCTATAAAAAATTGATTCATCTGAGAAATGATACAGCTATGCTGCAAACCGGTGATTTTCAGTTTATTGTTGCTGATGATGAAAAAGAGCTATTTGGATTTCGGCGCTATGACAATACCGGATCAATCGTTGTGATCTTCAACCGCTCAGAGCTGATGCAGAGCTATGAGCTTCATTGGCGCTATGTCTATGGCCAAAAAAAAATCCAGGATTTCCTCACAGGGAAAAGATTCTCAAGAAATGGCGAAACTATCAGTGTGGAAATTCCGCCGCGGGGAGTTCTCATCCTTCACTAAGGCGAAGTCATTGCAGGATACTTGCACTGATTTGAAAAGAAAGATTGTTTTTAACAAAAAAATAGCCGATATTAGCCCGCTATGAAAGAAAGAGATGCAAATTGGAGATGAATGAGTATTAAGATACCGGTCTCGGATGCAATTAACCATATTTCTCAAAAAATGCACCCTAAAACGGTGCATTTTTTTTTGTTGATAAATAATAGCTGGAAAAGTGGAGGCGTTTCATGCACGAAACACTAATGAGTTTAATTCAATTACAAATGATTGATAATCAGTTACTTATGATTCAGGAGAAGCTGGGTGATCTGCCCGCGATGGTTCAGGGTCTCAAAGAAGAGATTCAATCAAAAAAAGAGAGCATCAAAACCAATACCGCCGCAGTGAGCGACTTACAGAGTAAGGTGTTGGTCAGTAAAGGAAAAATTCAGGACCATAAGGCTAAGCTTGAGAAGTATCAGGAGCAGCTCTATCTGGTGACGACCAACCGCGAATATGACGCGCTGACGACAGAAATAGATTATGCAAAGAGCCAGATTTCGGAAGCTGAAATGACGATTTTAGAATCTAATGAACAAATAGATAAGCTTGAGGGAAGCGTTAAGGTGGATGAAGCTGACCTGGCAGACCTGCTTGAGCAGCTTAAAGAGGCTGAAGAAGCGCTGGCAGACACGGTGAAATCAACCGAGTCGGAAAAAGAGCTGCTGGAAGACAAAAGAAATGAAGCCTTGAGCAAAGTCCCTAAACGTTTTTATCAGACTTATGAAAGAGTCCGAAAAGCAAGACGCGGTTTGGCTGTGGTGCCAATGGAGCGTGGGGCCTGCGGCGGATGCCATAATCGCATTATTCCCCAGAAAAGGGTTGAAATTCAAAAAGGGAATAAATTAATCGTTTGCGATATTTGTGGCCGCTTTTTATATTGGAACGATGATAATGGAGAATAACAGATAAGGTGAGAGAAATTCCAAAGCTAGAAAGGTGGTCGCCCCGATTTTATCGGGGAGGAAAGTCCGAACTCCACAGAGCAGAATGCCCCATAACGAGGGGAGTAGGTGACTATTGGAAAGTGCCACAGAAAAAAAACAATTTGCCGGGAGGCGAATTCAGGTGAAATGGCGAGGTAAAAGCTCACCGCTCAGCCAGCAATGGCGGAGGCAGGGCAAACCCCATTTGGAGCAATGCAAAAAAGGGAGTCCCCCCGCGGGAGAGTCTGGCTCGGGCTCCATTCCCAAGGTAGCAGCAAGAGCATTTTTGAAAAAAGATGCCCAGATAAATGACCGCCGTCCTGCTCAGGCGGGAAACAGAATTCGGCTTATTGACAGCTTTGGAATTTCTTTTGACTGATATGCGCTGGAAATATAAAGAAATAGATGATGAACTAATACTGGAACAGAGCCGAAATCTCAAAATCCCATATTTACATAGTCGTATTCTCTTAAATCGGGGCTTGGTTTCAGATGAAGAGATTGGGATTTTCTTTGATTGTCAGCTTACAGAAAATTCGGATCCATTTATACTTTCAGATATGGCGCAGGCGGTAGCCCGTGTCGAAGAAGCTATCTGCCGCAAAGAAAAAGTGCTGATTTATGGTGATTATGATGTTGATGGCATTACCGCTGCTTCTACACTTTTTCTTTTTCTGAGGCCCTATCTGCCGGAAATTGATTATTATATCCCTGATCGTGAAAGCGAAGGCTATGGTTTATCCAATAACGGGATAGACTACGCAAAAGACAACGGTGTGAATCTGATAATTACCTGTGATTGTGGAATTTCCGCCATCAAAGAGGTTGATTATGCCAAAAGCCTGGATATTGATATCATTGTTACAGACCACCATAAGCCTGCCGAGTCGCTTCCAGACGCCGTTGCCGTGATTAATCCCAAAAGGGAAGACGATGAGTATCCTTATAAAGAATTATGCGGCGCCGGCGTGGCCTTTAAGCTGCTTCAGGCTTTCAGCATAAAGCAAAATCTTCCACCCAATGAAGCAGAGCAATATTTAGATTTGGTGGCTATTGGTACGGCTGCTGATATCGTTCCGGTTGTTGGTGAAAACCGGTGGTTTATGAAAAAGGGTCTCAATATTGTTAATAATAATCCTCGCCTTGGGCTGAGGGAATTGATGAAGGTGGCGCGCCTCTCACAAAAAGAGCTTTCTGTAACAGAAATCGTCTTTATAATCGCTCCCCGAATGAATGCAGTCGGGCGCCTGGGAGAAGCCAGCAGAGCTGTTAAACTATTGACAACCGATGATTTATCTCTTGCCCAGGAATACGCTACAATTCTCGACGAAGAGAATCTTCGCCGTCGTGATATTGAAAAATTGGTTATGGATGAAGCGCTGATTCATATCCAGCATAAATATGGTGATAAAATTCCGCCAGTGCTGGTCTTGGCTGATGATGAATGGCATACGGGTGTGATAGGAATCGTCTCATCAAAGCTAAAAGAGCGCTTTCACCGCCCGGTTATTCTTATAGCAGTTACCGATGGCATCGGCAAGGGCAGCGGCCGTAGTATTACAGGTTTTGACCTCTATCAGGCGCTGCTTACCTCAAAAGAGCACCTGGACACTTTTGGCGGTCATACTATGGCAGCAGGGCTCACAATCCGTGAAGAAAATATTCTCGAATTTGAGCAAGCTGTCAATGAGTATGCAGAAGATATTATCACAGAAGAGATGTTGGAGCCTAGGCTCTATCTGGAGGCTGATGTTCATATTGCTGAAATAAATCGTGAATTGCTCGAGCTCCTTGATAAGCTTCGCCCCTTTGGTCCGGGAAATATGCGGCCAAAATTCAGTATCTCAAATGTACAGCCCCTTGCCGCCCGTGTTTTAAGTGGCGGACACTTAAAATTTAAGGTCAGACAAGATCATCAGGTCATAGATTGTATTGCTTGGAATCAAGGAGAAAGTTTCGAAATGCTTATGTCTGAGAGTCAGCGGATTGATCTGGCTTTTGTCCCGCAAATTAACCGATGGAATGGGCAAGAATCCATTCAGCTTGTTGTAAAAGATATCAGAGCACACGCAACAGGAGAAAATTATGAGAACTAAAATTGTGGGTCATGGATTTTTTGTGCCGGAAAATATCGTGACCAATTTTGACCTGGAAAAAATTATGGATACCAGCAATGAATGGATTGTTGAGCGCAGCGGTATTCATGAAAGACGATTTATTGTGCCTGATGGCGATGTCAGTACATCAGACCTGGCCGTGAAGGCTTCACAAAAGGCTCTGGAGATGGCAGGCCTCAAAGCAGATGATATTGATCTTATCATTGCCGCCACCCTTTCACCAGACTTTTTCTTCCCCGGTATCGGTGTTTTAATCCAAAGCAAATTGGCTTGTAAGGCTATACCTGCTTTTGACTTGCGGCAACAATGCTGCGGATTTATCTATGGTTTGCAAATGGCTGATCTTTTCATCAAAAGCGGTGTTTATAAAACGATATTATTAGTTGGAGCTGAAGTGCAGTCTCCCGGCCTGGATAAAACAACCCGTGGCAGGGATATTTCTGTACTCTTTGGCGATGGAGCCGGCGCTTTTATCTTGCAAAACTCTGATGACGGCTCAGACATTTTGGGCTCTAAACTCTATAGCGATGGCCGCTATTATGACCAGTTGTGGCTGGAGTATCCCCTTACAAAAAAGACTGGCCGAATTAGCTGTGAAGATATCGAGGCAGGGCGCCATCATCCTAAAATGAATGGCAGGAATGTTTTTCGGCATGCAATTACCAAAATACCGGAAGTCGTGTTCGAAATACTTAAAGAGCACCAGTTGACAGTACAAGACATCGCTATGGTCGTGCCGCACCAGGCTAATCAGCGCATAACCGAAGCTGTGGCTCAAAGGTTGGGGTTGCCAATGGAAAAAGTTTATTCCAATATTGCTAAATATGGCAATACAACAGCAGCCACTGTGCCTATAGCCTTTCACGAAGCCTGGGAAGCGGGGCTTTTTAAACGGGGAGACCTAGTCGTTACCACTTCTTTTGGTTCTGGTTTTACCTGGGGCGCAAATCTTATTCGCTACTGATTTTTTATCATTTTTGATAATTTTGAAGACAGTGCTGAAAAAACATTTAAATTACATATGAGATGTGGCGATGGACTTTGAATCTCTTCTGATGAAAGGGAAAGAGTTTGGTCTTTTTTAAAATAAAGAAAAGAAGGTATGATTGGAGCTGGGCAAGGCCGGTATTGATAATTCTTCTGTTTTTACTGCTTCTGACGGCTTTGATACCACGGGAAGCGCTGCGTTTGTATGACTATAAGCTTGGGGAAATTGCCCGGCAGACAATTATCGCGCCTTATGATTTTGATATAATGAAGTCAGAAGCTGAAATTCGTCAAGAAGAGAAATCAGCACTAGAAAAAACGGTTGCCGCATTTAATCATAATCAGGATATTTTAAATCAGCAGAGCAGAAAAGTTGAGCAATTTTTTCAGATGGCTCGCTCGCTTCAGCAGCGACATATTCAAATGAACATCACCGGAAAAGAGCGGGAAATGATGCGCTATACACCGGAAAAATTTCAGCCGCTGCAAATAAGCTTCCGTTCTGACAGTATCGCCTTTTGGCAGATTGTCGAGCAGCTTAATACACAGTTTGGTATTAACGTGGCGATGTTGCCGTTTGTGGAATTGTATAATCCCTCAGATTCCAGGCAACTTGACCTGATTCAGTTGGAAAAGGGGCTTATTAATATTCTCATCAATCTATATAATTCTGGTATTGTTGATATTAAGAAAAGTGATATTCCCTCATTAAAGATTGGGGCAGTTGACACCGGTGAGGAAGTCATTTTGAACAAAAGCGGCGTTTTGGAAAGGGAAGAGGCCGTCACAAGTCTGGCTCAGGATCTCATCGCCAGATATCCGGAAAGCCCTCACAGCAAAAAGCAAATGCTGGCCAATATTGCCCGGCTGTTTATAGAGCCCAACCTGATTTATGATAAGGAAAGGACAGAAAAGCGCCAGGACGACGCAACTTCACGGATTCCAATTGTGCAGGGCAGGGTGCTGAAAGATGAGAAAATTGTTGATGCCAATATTCGGATTACCGATGAGGTGCTGAAAAAGTTGAATTCTCTCAATTTTGCTGAGTCGCAGCGTCATCGGCAGGCTTTTGGCGTAAGAGCATTTCAAAGGATATTTTCAGACTTTCTCATATTGGCAATACTATACTCAGTCCAGATTATTTTTCTCTTTCTCTATAAACGGGAGGTGCTGAATAATCTGCGCCAGCTTGGTTTGCTTATCATGATTCAAATATTGGTAAGCGGTGTTGCCTTCCTACTGGTGGAGGTGTGGAATTTTCCGCTGGTGGCGGTGCCCATTCCCCTGGCAGCGCTGATGATAGTCATCTTTTTTGATGTGCAGATTGCAGTGATGAGCACCATTGCGCTGATTTTTGTGCTGGCACACGTTTTTGGCACCCATTTTCAGTTTATCCTGCTTCATATATTGCCCGCTTACGCTGGGATTCTTTTTCTGCGGCAAATGCGGAATCGTGAGCAGATTTTCACTACGATGCTATACATACTTTTGGCTTATTTTGTCACGGTTTCATCCTTGCAGTTGGTCGTATTCACCAGCTGGAAAGATTTTCTAAATCTCTTTTATTTTGCACTTCTTAATAGTGTGGTTAGCATTTTAGGCACTTATGGACTGGTAGGTCTTTTGGAGAAAATTTTTGATGTAACGACAGATATCACACTCTTAGAACTTTCTGATTTGAATCGGCCTATTCTGAGAGACCTGGCAATTAAAGCGCCTGGAACGTTTCACCACTCGGTAATGGTGGGCACAATGGTGGAAGCTGCGGCAGAAGCTATCGGTGCAAATAGCCTTCTCGCAAGGGTCGGCGCCTATTATCATGACATCGGAAAAATTTCTAAAGCAGAATATTTTATAGAAAATCAACAGGGTGAAAATAAACTGAATCAGTTGAAACCCTATATGGCAGCCAAAGTCGTTGTCAATCATGTTCGGGAAGGCCTTGAGTTGGCTGATATATACAAATTGCCACAGATTGTTAAAGATTTTATTGATACGCATCATGGCACGTCAACGGTAGCCTATTTTCTTGATCTGGCAAAAAAGGAAGCTGCAAATCCTGCAGATGTCAATGAAGATGATTTTCGTTATCACGGCCGAAAGCCCTTCACAAAAGAGACGGGGCTACTGATGATTATTGAGGCGATGGAAGCCGCTGTCCGCAGCCTCAAAAAACCAAGCTATCAAAATGTAGAGCAGATGGTTGACAAGCTGATAAAGACCCGGGTCTTAGCTGGAGAATTAGACGAAACTCCCTTGACTATGGCAGACCTGGCCAAAGTTAAAGTCGCTGTAATCAAGGATTTAAGCCGGATGCACCATGCCCGCATTGAATATCCTGAGGATGATAAGAACGCTGGAGAGACATTAAATGAGAAAAAATGATCTCCTTATCCGGACTTTTGACGATCGGAAAACTCGTTTCAGAGTCTATTGGGAGAGGCTAAAAACAGCAGCCAAAATGGTACTTCGCTTAGAAGGTATCAATAAAGCAGAGCTTAATCTGATTGCCTGTAGTGATGATAAATTACGTCAGATGAAATCGGAATATTTTGGTGTGGACCAATATACAGATGTTATAGCTTTCCCTTTAGAGCGCAATGATGGCTATCTGGAGGGAGAGATTTATTTCAGCCCCCAGCGTATCCTGGAAAATGCCGGCAAATTTGGCACAGCGTATATAGAAGAGCTGCAGCGGGTAATCATCCATGGCATACTTCATCTCCTTGGCAATGATGATCAGACGCCTGAGGAAAAAGCTGCGATGACTCAATTAGAAAACCGATATTTAACAAAAATGAAAATATCAGAACAATGACGAGCGAAATCATTCTTTTTTTGAGTTTAGTTATACTTTCTGCCCTTTTCAGCAGCAGTGAAACGGCGCTTTTTAGCGCTCGCCGCAAACTGCTGGAAACAGAAGCTAACGATGGAAATCCCGCAGCACGGCGGGTTTTGGCGCTTTTAGACCGTCCACGGCGCTTGCTGATTGTAATTCTTACCGGTAATATTTTTGTAAATATTTCACTGGGTGTGCTTTCCGCATCTATCGCCTACGATTTTGCCGTAGAATCTCAATTGCCGGACTTTTGGGTGGTTCTGATTGAGGTTTTAGTCCTTAGTTTAACGATAATAATTTTTGGAGAAATTTTGCCGAAAATTATTGCCATAAGAAATTCAACCCAATACAGTATGAGTATCAGTGGTTTCATCTCGATGATTAGCTATCTCTTATCGCCTTTGACAGAGCTATTTTATAGAATGACAAGCGGCATCGCAAAATTGTTTCAGGTTGGCAAAGAGCCTCTTTTCAACCGTACAGAGGACCTTTATGCCCTTGTGGAGTTGGGAGAAAAAAAGGGGATGCTACAATCAAAGGAGAAGGATATGATTACTTCTCTGATGAAATTTTCAGACACAAACATTCGTGAAATAATGGTACCGCGACCAGATATTATTGCCATTGATATTAATCAAGACCCCCAGGAAATCATACATTTTGTAGAGCAACAGCGATTCAGTCGATTTCCGGTTTATCAAAATGACTTAGATAGCATCGTTGGTTTTTTATTCACCAAGGATTTGCTGCCCTATATCGATCAGGAGACCGTTGCGTTCAATATTCGCTTTTTGCTGCGTCCGCCTCTCTTTGTGCCGGAAACCAAAAGCATCAGCAATATGCTGAAAGAATTTCAGCAGCGTAAGACAAAAATAGCTGTGGTGGTAGATGAATATGGCGGCACCAGCGGTATCGTGACGGTGGAGGATGTGCTGGAAGAAATTCTCGGCGATATTCAGGATGAGATGGATGACGAGGAACAACCCGAATTTGTTTGGAATTCTGCCGACGAGCTTAGTGTAGATGCAGGCATCAATGTAGAAGACCTGGCCGAGCTGCTGAATACAGCGTTTCCCGAAGAGCGGGAATTTGATACTTTAGGCGGGTTTATTATGGATCAACTGGGGCATGTGCCAAAATTACGAGAAAAAGTGCTCTGGAAAGGTTTTGAGTTTATCGTTCAAAAGATGAATAAGCGGCGGCTGGTATCAATTTTAATAAAAATACATAACAATCAGAACTAATCACGGCTGGACTTGACCGCTCTGCAATTGAATTAATTTTCTGGCGTGGAGTCTGAGCGTTTCGTAATAGCTGCTCTGGGGAAATGCCAGGAGAAAGTCTGTATAGTGCTCAATAGCTCTGGGATTATCATTCACAATAAATTCCAAATATTCTCCATACCTAACAGTAAAGTAGTCAGCATAGGGTCCATTCAACAGCGCCGAATAGTGCTCATTCCAAAAAAGTTCTTCCATATCTTTTTCTCCCAGGCTGCGGAGAATGTCGAGATGGCGCATTGCGGCTATAGCATACAGGGGGTTTGTGGCTCTCATTAAGGTGGAGAATCGCTCTTTGGCCTGTGAAAGCCGATTCTGATGCAGTTCGTTTTCACCCTGTAAAAAGATTTTACGATGTTCGCTATCGGCCAGAATTACTTTTGTTAGGGCTGCAAAATTTAGCAGATCATTATAGAGAAGGTGATTTTCTCCAAGGAGAGCCAATGCGGTGTAGATATTTTTTTGCAGAGAGTCCGTTTCTCCGAAGAGGTAATTCATCTGTATCTGTTTCAGTATAAGCGCATCTTCATCAGCGACGGGGAGTCTATATTTCTCCGGCGCTTCTTTCAAGATTTTCCAGGCAGCCTGACGGTTTCCAGAAGCTATTTCCACATCGATGAGCCGCTTGATAGCCTGCAGTTTGATGGCCGATGTGGCGCCCTCGGCAGCCAGGAGAAAATCTCTCCGCGCCTGATCAAAATCATTGAAAATATTGAAGCGAATCTCTCCGATACGATAGCGAGCCTCTTGGGCCGTATTTCCATAAAGCGCAGCCAGGCTGTCGTATAGAGAGATGGCTTTGAAAATAAGCTCTGCCTCTTCAGCGGAGTAGGGAAAGAAGTCAATTTGTGTCAGCTCATTTTGAAATGGCTGAGGAATAAGCTCGGTTCGGGGAAGCGCTTCCCTAAACTGCTGCTCATAGTTGGCGGCTAAAATGAAAAGAGTTTTGGATAATAGTTCAGGATTTTTGAGGGAATGCAGCGCTGCTTTAGAGATGATTTCGCTGGCGCCATAATGTTTTTGCAGGTGTAGGCCTTGCGCAAATGTGAAAACCTGTTCCGCAGAGATTTTTGATATATTTGCACTTACAAATGCAGCCAATTCATTGTGATGCCCTCCATGGTAGAGCAGGTCGGCCGTAAGCTTTGCGGCTTCTATAGAGATATCACCGCTGGTATAATGGGAAATTAGTCTCTCTGATAATGGATTTTTAGCAGGCAGGCGAAATAGCCTGGCTTTTACAATCTCGATTGGAAAAGCAGGATTATCAAGATGGCTTGTAATTTCGAAAAAGGCGCTTTCCCAATGCTGTCTTTCGATGAGCCAGGCTAGGTAGTCGGCTGCCAGAATCAGTGGGCTATTAAGTTCGGTGCGTAAAAAGTCCATCACGGCCTCGCCGTCCATATCGCCGGGATAATTTGCGCAGGTGAGGAAAATTGAACGGGCGATTTGTTCTTTTTGACGGGTTTTTGCCAGCGCCTGTCGCCAGATTTGTTTGGCTTCTTCGCTTTTGCCGGTGTGGGTTTTTATCCATCCCAATTCAATGGAGATAGTGGAATTATTCGTCTCAATTTTTTGCCAATCTGTGAAAAAAACGCTCCAGTTCCGGCCATTTTTGCTGGCTGATATAAAGGGCTTTGATACGATGACGGATAGCGGTGTTGCCAGCTTGTTCTTCCAACAGTTCTAGGTAGATTTTAAGGGCATTTTCCGGTTGCCTGAGTCGCTCTGCATTTATCGCCTGCTGATATTTTTGCTGGAAACTTTGAGATTGATTTTCTTTCCGCTGCAGAGTTTGACATTCTCCAAATGAATAAAGCGCCAGCAGGCTAGAAAGTAGAATAAAGATTTTTATCCGCTTACTCATTTTATTTACGATGCTGCTGTATAAAATATTTATCTGACTTTTTCAGAAAGATTTTTACGATTGCATCTCTGACAGCACAAGTATCTTTTAAGTGGATGTGTATAGTTTCATTTCTCAATGGCCATTCCCCATTTTTTTATTTGCTGTTAAATCGTTCCCGAAGCTTTTGGAGATAGAGCTCCATCTCTCTTTTTTCTTCGTGGGTCAGCTTGCTGTTTTGCAGTTCCCTGCGAATTTCTTCAATGAGGCTTTCGCTGTTTCCCAGGTCTTCCGGCAGTGACATAGGGCCTGGCCGGAAAATTGCCTCACCGGTTTTAGATTCCCGATCTTCTTTAAATTCCCGTTTGCGCACTGAGCGGGTGGCATCCAGCATTCG
>DSDE01000241.1 GCA_011049095.1 Fidelibacterota bacterium | reverse complement strand
TAATATGATTGTTCCTTTTCTCAATCAAGAAGAAAAGTGGCTCATACTGAGTCTGACGGACAATACTGAAAACTGTTTTAATAAGCAATTACTTCAAGCCGTCACCGATCTATCCAGCACAATAAACAGCGCTCTTGATCTCAATGACCTTTGCGGAAAAGTACACCAGACAATAAAGCAATTAATTCCGGCAAACAGTTTTTATATTGCCCTTTACAATGATGTTCGAGATGTTTTAAGCTTCCCCTATGTTGTTGATAAATACGATACAGGCGGTCAGGTGGAACACTATGATTACTGGAAGCCCAGCAAAGGTATTACCGAATTTACTTTCCGTCGGCGGAAACCATTGAGATTAACAAGAGGAGAGCTTGAAGACTTGATCCAGTCTGGTGAGGTTGAATTGATTGGAGAATTACCTCGTTTCTGGCTAGGTATTCCATTAAAAGACCACAGTGGTGAAGTTTTTGGTGTGATGGTTGCCCAAAGCTACGATGACGAAGAGCCTTATTCAGAACGAGACTTAGAGCTGGCCACCTTTATTTCACAGCAGATCGGACCTGCCATTCAGCGCTTTAAAACAACGGAGCTTTTTCAATCTCTGATACAGCATGTAAATGAAGGTATTTTGATTATTCAAGAGAAACAGTTGGTATTCTACAATCTGCGTTTTGCTGAATTGCTCGGCTATAGCATCGAGGAGCTGCGCTATCTTGATATCAGAGAAATTTATACTGCAGAAGGCTACGAGATATTGGAAAAGCGTAATGCAATTTTAGCTGACGGGGAAACACCAGAAGCTCATTATGAGACAAGTTTCAAAAAGAAAGACGGAACAATCTTTTTTGCAGAAGTAAATAGCAGCTTTATAACATTTTTAGGAATTAAAGGAATGTTTGAGCTGGTGAGGGATATAAAAGAGCGGCTTGAACGGGAAAAAGCCCAGCAATATCTCGCGAGCCAGTTGCGGCAAAAAGAGAAAATGGATTCTATCGGACTATTGGCTGGCGGAGTGGCACACGAAATCAATAATCCCCTGACAGGTATGATTAATTATGCCCAATTAATTGAAACTTTATCAGAAGATGAGGAGCTGCGGCGATTTGCCGCGGGAATTATCAATCAAGGTGAGAGAGTGGCCACAGTGGTAAAAAATCTACTGAACTTTTCCCAGCAGGAGACAAAAGAGATGGTTCCTTCCGCCGTGGAAAAGCTTTTGGAATCTTCTCTGAATCTGATCCAGACGTTGCTTCAAAATGATCAGATCCAGATTGAAGTCATAACAGAAGAAGGGCTTCCAAAAATAATATGTAACGAGCAGCATCTGGTGCAGGTATTCATTAATTTTCTCTTAAACTCAAAAGATGCTCTAAATCAAAAATTTGAGGGATATCATCCGGAAAAGCAAATTAAAGTAATCGCGCGGAACCAGGAGGAAAAGGAGGGCATCAGAATCGAGTTTTTAGATAATGGGGTTGGAATTCCTGAAAATATAAGACAGCGCATCTTTGACCCATTTTACACAACAAAAAATTTTGGTCAGGGCACAGGTCTTGGATTATCAGCGGCTTATGGAATTTTAAAAGAACATAATGGGTCGGTTGAGATTGAATCCGAGTTGGGAGTTTATACACGTTTTATTCTCTTTTTACCATATAATCCTAAAAATAAAAAATAAAGGAAGACCATGAGTCACATTATTACCATTGATCTGCGGGGTGATATTGAAGCCTTGTTTGAAGATGCTAAGAGGAAAGCTGCCAGTATGGGTGTTGCCCTGAATGGTGATATTACTGCCGGAGATTTTTCTGGCTTGGGAGCGACGGGAAATTACAGTGTGGACGGACAGATTCTGACAATAGAAATCACTCGCAAACCGGCAATGTTTCCTCAGGCTATGCTTGATGCTATGGTAAGAAAACTCTTTGAATAGCAGAGATTAGTCCTTTTTTAAAACGCCTTTCAAGAACCTGAAGGTGGTGTAGAGCAGGAAAATGCCGAAGAGCATTTTCAGTGTGGAGGGGTTTATCTGCTTAGAGAGGAAAGCGCCTGCTGAAGCGCTGACGAAAGCTGCACCAATGAGATACTGGAGTTTATCCGTTTGCAGTTGGCTTAATTTGCGATGCATAAAGATACTTGAAAAAGTTGTGATAATCATTGCCAGCATACTGCTTGTGATGGCGCTGTGCATAGAAAATCCATAGAGAATGGTGAAAGCCGGGACATTAATCAAACCCCCGCCAATACCAAAAAGAGCCGAGCTAATGCCAGCAAAAATACCGATGATAATCATTGTCCATTGCGGAAACTGAATCATTTCACCATTACTGAGATCAAATACACCTAACAATTTTAGTGCGGAAAAGAGCAGTAATGAGGAAAAGAGGAGGGAGAGATACCGATTACTCATGTGCTGATGCAGGTAAGCGCCGATTGCTGTTCCCCCGATACTTCCTGCAGCAATGAGAAATACAGCTATCCACTGAGCCGATTGGGGCATTGAGAGAGTATGTACTAACCCACCCACGGTTGCAATGGGTATAATAACCACAAGACTGAGCGGTACCGCCTCTTTCATTGTATAGCCTAAAAAGACAGTCATAATGGGAATCATCACACCGCCGCCGCCGATTCCAAGGGCTGCACTGATGAGGCCTGTTATTGTTCCTAACAGCAAATATTGCTGTGCTTTACTCATATAAATGTTGCTTTTAAATTTAAATTGTTATCAAAATGATGGGTGTTTTCAATACTGGCCGCCGCGAATAATATCAATAGGACCATCGTGTTTTTGTATGAGTCCATGACTTATGGCATTTCGTTCATAGACGATTTCGACTCGTCGGTTTCTGGCTCTGCCCTCAGCGGTGCTGTTTGTATCGATGGGACGGTATTCGGCATAGCCCTCAGCGCTGAGAAGTGTTGGCTCAACACCGCGTTGTATCAGGAAATGAACGATCTCGCAGGCTCTGTTGGCCGAAAGCTCCCAATTGCTTCTGAAGGGGCTGCTGCGGCCTACTGGCACATTGTCTGTATGCCCCCGGATTTTGATGTGATAAGCAAATTGCTCTAAAATTTTATGAAGTTTTTCCATTATTTCAAATCCAGCGCTGGTCATTATTGATTCACCCGATGGAAAAATTACAATATCAGAAAGAGTAATAACAGCGCCCAGCTCATTGGCTTCAACTTTCACCTTACCGGCCAATTTATTGTATAAAATAAACTCTTCAACCTCACTGACAATATTGTCTACCTCTTTCTTGATCATACCACCAAGCTCATCAACTGCCTCGGGCTGCTTCTCGGAATCTTTGTCCACAAATTGCAGACCTTCGCGGGTGCCGGCTTCGGGCACTTGCTGCTTTCCGAGGGCAGATTTCAGCGATTCTGTGAGCTGCAGATATTTCTGCTCAGAGACACTGGACATCGCAAAAAGGAGGACGAAAAAGCAAAGGAGCAAGGTGACCATATCGCCATAGGTTGCCAGCCATGCATCGGTTTTGATATTGCTTTGACCGATCTCATCATTTTCACCGTCTTCGTCTGGCTGAATCATTTGATTTGGCTCATCATCAGAGTTCCCTTTTCTATTTGGCTTCTGGGGCATTTAGCTTTTTCCCTTTGCTTTGTCCTTTGTTTTTACTTTCTTTTTTAGGTTCACTCACATAGACCATCAGTCTATCTTCCATAATACGGGGATTTTCCGCTGAACGAATGGAGACGACGCCCTCAGACAGCAGTTTCATAATTAGTGTCTCTTCTTCGCTTCGGCGCTGGAGCTTTGCTGACATTGGCAGAAAAAAGAGGTTGGCAAATAGAGAGCCATAAAAGGTTGTAATGAGGGCGACGGCCATTTTTGGGCCGATACTGGCTGAATCGCTCAGATCGGCCAGCATCTGAATCAGGCCAATTAAAGTTCCCACCATCCCAAATGCCGGAGAATAACTGCCCATTGTGGAAAAGATTTCCCAGCCGTTTTTATGCTTTTTCTGCAGAGTTGTAATTTCTTTTTTTAAAATGCTGGTGATATCATAGGTATCCATTCCATCCACCGTCAACTGGAGCGCTTTTTTGAAAAAAGGGTCTTTTACTTCATTTACCTTTTTATCTAATGAGAGTATGCCTTCTTTCTGAGCTATTTTAGAAAGCTTTACTAAATCGCCAATGACGTCAATAGGTTTTTGCACTTTGAATACGAAAACGCGCATAAAATGTCCAAAAACGCCAAAGACTTCGTTGATGGGATAGGCAATGAAGGTGGCTGCCAGAGTGCCGCCAGCCACAATCATCAGTGATGGTATACTGATGAAGAGATCAAGTCCGCTGTTCATCATAATAGAACCGATAACCAGCGCGATGCCGGAGATAATTCCTAAGATGGTTGCAATATCCATTAATTCTTCACCTTTTTGATAAAAATATCTGTCTCTATGGGGTCAATGCGATTGTATCGGGCTACTCTTTCAATTAATTCTTCCGTTAGCTTTGTATCTTTTAGCATTAATTTGATGCCTGATTTAGTAAAAACATCCTGGGCTAGTTCCATTCCTGGTTTTAGGTCATAAAGGCGCATATTAAGCACATCATCAGTATTGCTTTGATGATATTGCTCGATATATTGAATGGTAATGCGGATAATGGCAGGGTCAAAACGTGTCTGACTATGATAATATAGCTCCTCTGAAAAGTCTGCAGAGGCATCCTGCCGGTGGCGGCTTTCAAAATAATTGGCTACAGCGATTATACGGCTTCCCAAGGGAATGGCATCTGCATTTAGCTGCGATGGCAAGCCATTGCCATCATATCTTTCGTGAATGTGTCGGATGATCTTGGCCACTGTCTCAAACCCTGGATAGTTATTCAGCAAATCTGCCCCGCTGATAGGGTGCTGTTCCAGAATCTCCTTTTCAGATGCAGAATAATCTTTCGGGTGTTTCTCAATCAGTGAGTCTGGTATTCCAAATTTTCCAATTTCGTGGAGGAGGGCTGCGATTTCAATCTGTCGTATCTCATTTGCGGGAAGATTTAGTTTTTTGGCCACAAAAGTAGAGATTTCAGCTACCTTTGCAGCATGTCCACGGTGGTATTTCAGGCGGTTTTCAATCAAGGCTGAGAGAATAGTCACCAATGAATCAAAGCGGCGAACCTGTTCCTGATTAATCACATTCAGTTTTTCATTCTGAGCTTCCAGTCTGTCGCTGATCAGTGAAAGTTGCTTTAAGGTGCTGTTGAGAATTTCTTTTTCCCGCTCCAGCTCAATGAGGGTTTCCTGCAGCTTCAGGTTTTTTTTACCCATTTCATCCTGCAGCGCTTTGATTCGCAAGAAACTCCTGACCTTAGCCAAAAATTCATCTTTATGGAATGGCTTTAACAAATAGTCATCTGCGCCGCCATCCAGCGCCTGAACGGCGGTTTCGCCATCTTTTTTGGTGCCAGAGATGACGAGGATGATTGTATTTGCAAAACGATCGTCTTCCCTCAGTCTTTGAGAAAGAGTTAGGCCGTCTATGCCTGGCATTACCACATCGGTTATGATCAGGTCTGGTGTGTGAATCTTGACCAATTCCAACGCTGATTCGCCGGAATCAGCAATTAAAACCTGATAGCCGGCTTCTTTCAGATAGCGTTCATACATAAGCGTGAATATGACATCGTCATCAACGCATAGAATCTGCCAGTCGGGAGGGGAAATTGTAAACTTCATATATTTTCCAAAGGTTTATCCGTTTCTGCTAGCACTCCGCTGTTTCGATTTTCTCTCAGTTCGCTCACCTGCTAAATTTCTGTGACTTATTTATAAATCGCAAAGCTTTTTCACGCTCATTATGCTTTTCTTTATCATAAAATTTATAAGAATCAGATTTAGCCTTTCACTACCGAAATTTATGGGGTCATTTGTAGGTGAAATATATTCGTTGAATCATCAATGGATTTGCTGTTTTTGATTTTATAGAATTTTAGCTATCTTTAGCGGTGAAAAAGAGGAGTAATCGATGGAGTATAGAAAACTTGGGGCGAGGGGTCCTGAAGTATCGGTAATCGGATTTGGCGCCTGGGCAATCGGCGGTATGAACTGGGGAAAAACCGATGACACAGTGAGTAAAAAGGCGCTGCATACCGCTTTTGATGCCGGTGTAAATTTTGTTGATACGGCTGATGTTTACGGTTTTGGCCATTCAGAAAAGCTCATTTCGGAAGTTTTAAAAGAACGGGGTCCGGAGCATGGCATCAAAGTCGCTACCAAAGCCGGCAATGATTTCTATAATGCCGATAAAAATGATGATGCAGGATATGGCCCCATACGTCAGACATACACAAAGGCGTATCTCATTTCCGCAGCAGAAAAGAGCCTAAAGCGACTGAACCTGGAGACCCTAACAATATTGCAGCTCCATAGTCCCGATCTGGAAAAATTGAAACAGGATGAACCGTGGCTTGCATTGGAGCAATTAAAACGAGATGGCAAAATAGAGCACGCGGGTCTCAGTATTCAATCATTTAAAGAGACTGATCAGGCTTTTCTCCTGGATGAGCATCACGATTTACTGGATCTTATTCAGGTTCGATATAATCTCTTGGAACGTGACGCCGAGTCTGTACTCTTTCCGAAAGCGGAAAAATATGGCATTGGCGTTATCGCTCGTATTCCTCTTTTATTTGGTTTTCTAACGGGAAAATTTAGCCGCCAAAGCCAGTTTTCTGATGATGACCATCGTTCGATGAATCTTTCTCGGGAAAAAATTGAGAGTTATTTTAAAATGATGTCGCCTTTTTATCCCCTTTACGATGATTTTCCAAATTATAGCAAAGCACAGATAGCGCTTCAGTTTTGTCTCCACCATCCCGCTGTTTCAACAGTCATTCCTGGAGCAAAAAGTCCTGAGCAGGTTTTGGACAATTGTGGCGCCGCTGATTTGCCCCCAATCTCATTTGGGGATTATTTGCGCTGATGTTTGATAAGCAGGGTTTCCAGACAAGGAAAGTTATTTCTGATAGTTTTGCCCATTTTGTGCATGATGTCAATGCGTTATTTTTAGCGCCTCTAACAATCAGTGGGCTTAGCGGAAGGGTTATTTTGTCTGCGGTTTTATTTTGGGGATTAGAAGGAACTTATCGTCTAATACCTCTTGGTCTGATTGTATTGCTTTTTCTGGCAATCTTATTTCTCCATAGTCAGGGATTTTTGATTTTTATTTTACTTGTTTTAGCCGGTTTTTTTATGTTTGCCCTGGGTCCGGTTTTACTGGCTATGGTGCAGGAGCTCCCAGCAGATGGCGCTTTTCTCAATGGTGTCTGTCTGGCGCTAAACTTCATCACTGCCGTGAGCGGATCGTTTCTTGTGGGGGGCTGTAGCAATCTTTGGGGAATGAAATTTAGCTTTCTAATGGCTGCAATAGTTGCATTTGGTGCCATTCCTTCACTTTATTGGGTGAAAACTGTGGCTTTGAAAGAAAAAAGATTGATAATGTCTGATGGTTAAGCGATTTTTAGCTATGGAAAAAATGCCCTTTTCGCTTAGGAACCTCAACTTTTCTCAACTGGAAGAATGGATTTTGGCGCGAGGCTTTCCAAAATTTCGCACCAAACAGGTTTTTCAGTGGCTTTGGCGCTCCAATGTTTTTGATGCCGATAAGATGCACACTCTGCCAAAGGATTTGCGGCAAATAATAGAGCTAGAGGGTAATATAAACTTGCTCCAGAGGGTCAGCCGCATTGACAGCCGTCTGGACGCTAGCAGCAAGCTTTTACTGAAGCTAAACGACGGGAATCTTATCGAGAGCGTTTTAATTACGGAAGATAAGCGGAATACGGTCTGTGTGAGCACTCAGGTCGGTTGTGCTTTGGGCTGTACTTTTTGCCGTACGGGATCGATGGGTTTCGTGAGAAATCTTAGCTCAGGTGAGATTCTTTCACAGCTGTTGCTGATTAGCCGACTTAGCGCCAATCCTGTCACAAATGTTGTTTTTATGGGAATGGGTGAGCCCTTTCTCAATTTTGATGCGCTTATCGAAGCGGCAAAAATGATGAATGATCCCCGGGCTTTTAATCTAAGCGCCAGGAGAATTAGCATATCAACGGCGGGCATAATTCCTGGCATTGAACAATTGTCTTTGCTTCCCTGGCAGTTTAAGCTGGCTATTTCTCTCAATGCCATCTTTCCCGAGCTGCGTGAGACTCTGATGCCAATTTCTAAAAAGTACTCCCTTGACAACTTGTTGAAAGCTGCAAAAAGCTATACCGAAAAGAGCGGCAAGCTGGTGATGTTTGAATATGTGCTGATAGATGGCGTGAATGACCGCGATGAAGATGCTGCTGAGCTCAAGCGCCGGCTAAAAGATATACCGTGTAAAATCAATTTGATACCATTTAATTCGATAGCTACGGCAATGCAGCGACCTTCACCGCAGCGAATCCGCCGCTTTATCAGCAATTTAGAGAATGCTCCCTTTCCGGTAATAGTCCGGCATAGCGGTGGAACGGATATCAACGCGGCTTGTGGCCAGCTTCTCACCAATTATAATATGGAGAAATAGAGGAAATGAATAAAGACGAAGCAGTTGCTTTATTGAGCAAATCAGAAGCGCCTATAGTCGCCATAATATTAGGCAGCGGGCTGGGACTGCTGACAGAGGCATTCACTGATAAGAAGCATGTAAAATATGATGAAATAGATGGCTTTCCACAAAGTACTGTTGAAGGGCATTCGGGTCAGTTTGTTACTGGCAGGCTTATGGGAGTGCGAGTCATTGCTGCCCAGGGTCGCTTTCATTATTATGAGGGTTACAATCTAAAACAAATATTGAGTTTGGTGGACTTTTTTCACGCTATGAGAATAAAGGAGCTTGTCATTAGCAATGCCGCTGGCCTGATTAATACAGACTATCACGTGGGAGAGATTTTTGGCATATCCGATTGTCTTGATTTTACGGGGCAAGCCGCAGCAGCCGGCGAACTGAGTCTTTGCAGGATTTCTGAAAAAGAGCAGAGCATAATGACTAAGGCGGCGGAATCGATTTTCAAAAAGCTTGTATTCGGGAAATATGTTTGGACTACGGGACCCAGCTATGAAACGCCGGCTGAAATCCGCTATTTTCGAAGCCTGGGAGGCGATTTAGTGGGAATGTCAACAATGCCTGAGATTATCAAGGCGCGTTCTTTAGGGATGCAAGTTTATCCTTTTAGCGTGGCAACCAATTTCGCCTCTGGCATTAGCGGCAATGCCCTCAGTCACGATGAGGTGAAAGAGACAGCGGAAACAATTAAGAGCCATTTTGCATCGCTGATTTCAGAGCTTGTCAATCTTATAGGCAAACAAAATTTTGATATATAAATCAAGAGAGGGGCGATAATGAAAAATGGAGTATTTCGTGTGGCGGTAATATGCCTGTTTTTGGGAGGATGTATGCAATCTCTACCGGATTATAAAAATCCTGTTTCCGTCGAGCCGATATCGGAAAAAATAATGAACAAACTCAGGTCTGATAAGCAGATGGGACTAAGCTACGAGAAAAAGACTTTTGCTATGCGGGTTTTTGCCCCCAGAGCGACACAGGTCATTATTGAGATTTTTGACAAACACGATGACGTTAAAGGAGAAAGATTTTACATGCATCGGGATGCCGATGGTGTCTGGGAATATAAAAGCCGGGAAGACCTTTGGGGCAAATACTATGGATATTATGTCTATGGAAATGAGAGCCCTGATGAGGGTTTTCGTCCAAATGTGCTGATAGCTGACCCATATTCCGAAGCGGTGCTGAGTCAAAATCACTATACACATCCGGCAAAAACTATCATTATTAAAGATGACTTTGATTGGGAAGGCGATAGCTGGCTCACACCAGATGATCCCCGGGACCTTATCATTTATGAAACTCATATTCGGGACATGACCATTCACCCAAGCGCCAGAGTCGAGCAGGCAGGCACTTATCTGGGTCTTACAGAAGAAGGCAAGCCAGGTGGAATGAATTATCTTAGAAATCTGGGCGTCAATGCTGTGCAATTTCTACCACTGCATGATTTCGCGAATATTGAAATTCCATACAAAAAAGAGGCGGACGGTTTTTATAATACCTGGAATCCCTATGAGCGAAATCACTGGGGCTATATGACCAGCTATTTTTTCGCGCCGGAATCTTATTATGCGTCAGGCGGGACAATGGAGCCCGGCGCCTACAATGGCATCTACGGCCAGCAGCTTCGCGAAATGAAAACAATGGTCAAATCGCTACATGAAGCTGGAATTGCCGTTATTTTAGATGTCGTTTATAATCACGTCAGCCAATATGACTATAATCCCTTCAAACTCATTGATAAAAAGTACTATTTTCACCTTGATACTGCCTGGAATTATCTTAGCGTCAGCGGTTGCGGCAATGACTTTCGGACAGAACAGCTCATGGCCCGAAAGATGATAATTGAGAGCATTAAACATTGGATGACAGAATATCATATTGATGGATTTCGTTTTGATCTGGCAGCGATGATTGACGAAGAAACTCTGGCAGAAATCCAACGGGAAGCTCAAAAAATAAATCCCAATGTGATTCTTATCGCTGAACCATGGGGTGGCGGATATAAGCCGGCCCGATTCAGCGAAATGGGCTATGCCGCCTGGAATGACCAATTTCGCAACGGCATCAAAGGTCAAAATCCCGACAGCAGACCTGGCTTTATCTTTAGCCGATATGACGAAGGCGTTGATAGAAAAAATGCTTACAGATTCTTTTTGGGAACCCTTGTAAAAGATGGTGGTCTTTTTAAAAACAGCGCTCACTCAGTAAATTATCTGGAATCTCATGATGATCACACTTTTGGTGATTTTGTGAGGCTGGCTCTGAAGGGTGTTCATCATAATACGGTGATAAGCGATCTAAATCAGCACATAAAACTCAGCCCCAATGCCTTGAATATTAGTAAGTTGGGAGCTTTTATACTGGCAAGCTCCCAGGGAATTATGATGATTCACAGCGGTCAGGAATATGCCAGGTCCAAAGTGATAGCCAAAACCGATGCACCAGACCCGAATCAAGGCAAAATCGACCATAATAGTTATAATAAAGATAATGAAACCAATTACATAAACTATGAGCACATACACTTAAACAAGGCGCTTTATGACTATTATGTCAGCCTGATCCATTTTCGGCATGCTTTCCCTGAGTTACGAAAAGCGGACCGGGAATTTCTCAAAGTATTAAGCTCAGAAAACTGCACTTTGGGCATGGGCTATCAAGTCTTGCCGCATGCTAATATGAGGGAAATAATAGTCCTGGTTAATGGCTGCAATGAAAAAACATCTCTTTTCTTGCTGCCTGAAGGACGCTGGGACATTTATGCCGACCATAGCCGCGCTTCACTAACTCCTATCAGCAAAGGTATATTGGGGCAAATCACCCTCCCGCCTATTTCTGGAATGGTGCTGATGCGTCATGGTAGTTAGGCTATTCCCAAAATGATAAAGATTTCTCTAAAAGCCGCTGAGCGTATCATTCAGTGGCGCAGGCATTTTCATCAGTATCCAGAACTTGGTCTTAAGGAGTATGGGACGCAGAAATATCTGGTTCAGACTCTGAAAAAATTGCAGATCCCAAGCTTTCAGGATTTTGGTGAAACCGGGCTGCTGGCCTTGATTGATGGCACTTTGCCTGGTCCTCTTATTGCTTTTCGCAGCGATATGGACGCTTTGCCCATCACCGAGTTAAATGATCATCCTTATTGCAGCCGGAATAGTGGACTTATGCATGCCTGTGGCCATGATGGACATATGGCGATGCTGCTGGGCTTTCTGACCTGGATCAAAGAGGAAAAGAAAGTGTTTCCAGGAAAGATTGCCGCCATTTTTCAGCCGGGTGAAGAGGGTTTTTTTGGTGCGAAAAAAATGCTGGAGGCCGGACTTTTTCAGGTGGCAAATCCAGATGCAATCTATGGTATTCATCTTTGGAATTTCCTGCCTGCAGGCACTTTATCCTGTCCTGATGGTTTTATGATGGCTGCGGCTGATGAATTTTTTGTGAACATCAAAGGTTTTGGTGGCCATGCCGCTCATCCTCATACTGCAATTGATCCTATCGTCTGTGCTGCACGGATTGTTGATACACTACAAAGCATCGTCAGCAGAGAGATTTCGCCGTTTTCCAGATCAGTGCTTACAATTGGTAAAATCTGCGGTGGAACAGCATTTAATGTCATTCCAGATGAAGTCCGATTTGAAGGCACACTCAGGGCTGACAGTGAAGAAAGCCGCCAGTTGATGAAAAATCGTTTTCAGGAAATTATTGAATCAATCAGTCGGGCACACCGTTGTAAATCTGAAATCAACTATATTGACGGATATCCCGCACTAATTAATCATCCTGCTGAGGCGCAAAGGGTACGGAAAGCTGCTTTTGGTCTTTTTGCTGAAGAGAAGATTTATAATGACGTGGTTAGTATGGCCGGCGAAGATTTTGCCTATTTTCTCCAGGAAAAACCAGGCGCTTTTATCTTTCTTGGCTCAGCAAAAGATGAAAATGCTTATCCCCATCATCATCCCCGCTTTGAAATTGATGAGTCGGTTTTAAGATTGGGAGTGGAATTAATGATCAAAATCGCTGAGAAGCACTGGGAAAAACGATAGGGTGGCTGAGGAAATTAGAGCAAAGCTGCTAATCAGCGCCTGTCTTGTCGGTGAAAAATGCCGCTATGATGGAAATGATAACAGGCTTAGCTATTTGCTCAGCTTAGAAGAGAGATTCAATCTTTTTCCAATTTGCCCTGAAAAGGAAGGCGCTCTATCAACACCCAGACTGGTTGCAGAATTGCAGTCGCCTGCTCATTTGATTTTAAAAAATCTTGGGAAAGTCAGGCGTATTGATGGTTTTGATCTGACTGAAGCTTTTCTCAAAGGTGCTGAAACGGCCCTGCGACTATGCCAAAAAGAGAAGATTTATATGGCTCTGCTGAAAGAACGTTCGCCGTCATGTGGTGTTAAGCAGATTTATGATGGCACTTTTTCTGGCAGAATAATTAGCGGGGAAGGTTTGACAACCGCAATGCTTAGGCAAGAGGGGATTCAGTGCCATTCCAGTGATGATACAGAGATTTTACGGCACGGAGATAAAAATGCGTGAATTAATTGTCTATTCGGCTGAATGGTGCAGCGTCTGTCTGGCGCTGAAAAAAATGCTGGAGCATGAAGGCATCAAATATCAAGAGATTGACCTTACAGAAATGAAAAACTATAAAGAATTTCTCTATGAAAAAACCGGTTATTGGGGCACTCCGGGCATCACACTCGATGGAGCAGCCCTCGGAGGCTTTCCAGATATCGTGCAAAAGCTGAATTCCGGAAAGCTTGATGACCTGAAAATCAAAAAGGAGCAGAATAATGTGTGATATACGTGAGAAAAAATTGGCTGAACTTTTGGTGAATTATAGCATTGGTGCGAAAAAAGGCGAGAAAGTGCTAATTGAAACATTTGATATACCGGATGGCCTGATTGAGATACTGATTGATACAGTTGCTGAAGCGGGCGCCATTCCATTTGTCTCTACAAAACGAAGCAGGGTGCAGCGGCTTTTACTACAAAATGGCAGTAAAACCCAGATGAGCTTTATCGGTGAATATGAAACAATGCGGATGAAGGGGATGGATTGCTATATTGGCATTCGTGGCAACAATAACATATCAGAATTAAGTGATATTCCCCCGGATAAGATGGATTATTTTGAACAATTTTGGCTCAAGCCTACCCACTTTGAGGAGCGGGTCCGTAATACCAGGTGGGTTGTCTTGCGCTATCCTAATGCTTCTATGGCTCAGCTTGCCGGTATGAGT
>DSDE01000171.1 GCA_011049095.1 Fidelibacterota bacterium | reverse complement strand
TCAACGCGCCACGTCTCTTTTCCGTCTTCAAACACAATCTTCTTTTTCCCGAATTCGTGAAGGTCCGGATTAAAACAGCCAGTATAATCCAATTTATGGGTCGTAAATATTTATTTTGGACAAATGTAGATAAAGACGATAAATATTTTGTTTTTATCTTTTCCAAACGCCAGCATTTATTATTTTTTCCTGATTTCATCGTTTATTTGGATTTGATCTTGGATACAAAAGACATTTTTTATAATATCTGTTTAATGGAATTGGCAAAACTAAACAGAAAGGGGCTGATATGAGCAATCAGCCATTAGAAAGGCTATGATCTGCCAATAATTATGTTTATTTATTTTAGAGGGAAATGTGATGAGACAAAATGAGCAGATTAAGGAATTGAGGAAAAAGATTGAAGAGACCCTCAAAAAGGGATGGAAATCGAAAAATATCTCCAAAATGAACCTTGATGAGCTGACTGAAGAGATATTTGTTTATCATCACGAACTCGAAGAGCAAAATGAAGAATTGCGCCGTGCCCAAGGCGAGCTTGAAGAATCTCGACAACATTTTAGCGATCTTTTTGAAAACGCCCCTATCGGCTATGTATATTTTAATGAAAATCTGCAAATCGAGCAGGCGAACCGGAGTTTTGTTACCCTTACCGGTTTTGAAAGATATCAGCAAGCGCCGGCTAAATTTTCCGATTTTATAGACCCGATGAGCCAGGATGATTTCCATTTTCATCTGCGACTGGTCTTGGCCAATAAGGCACAGAGCAGTTTGCTGACAATGTTAGGCCCCAATGGCGCCTTTCCCGTGAAAATTGAGAGCAATCTCTGGGAAAAAGACGGCAAAACTGTCATTCGCAGCGCTATCGTTGATCTCAGCGCAGAGCGTAAAGCAGAGATGCGCACCCAGGAGCTAAATATTAAGCTGAACGAAAAAAATAGCATTCTTGATGAATATAAAAAACGCCTGGAAGCCACGATGATGGCCGGAAATATCGCCTGGTGGCAGATGAAGCTTCCCTCCGGAGAGATTAAGTTCAGCGATCAAAAGGCTTTGATGCTGGGTTATAAGCCGAATGAATTTTTTCATTATCAGCATTTTATGAATCTGGTGCATCCCGATGATAATGAGCCCACGATGGAGGCTATGCGGCGCTATCTTATGGGTAAATGTGATTTTTATGAAGCCGATTACCGCATTAAGGCGGCTTCCGGTGGCTACAAATGGTTTCATGACGTGGGTATTGCCGCGAGCTACGATAAAGATGGCGGCGTAAGACTCCTTACCGGGGTAGTCATTGATATGACCCAGCTACGGGAAAAAGAGTATATGCTCCAGGAGCGCCTTAAAGAGCTGAAAAGTCTCTTTAAAATCGCCCGTATCGTTGAGGATGATTCAAAATCGCTGGAAACCCTGCTGAGGGAAATTGTAGACGTTATTCCACCGGCAATGCAGTTCCCAGAGCTGGCTTATGCCGAGATAGTCTGGAATAAGCAGCACTTTAGCACGCCTAAAATGAATAAGACCCAATGGCAGTTGATGAGCAAGATAAGGGCAGCCGGCAAAGCGGTGGGAATGCTGACCATTGGCTATCTGGATAAGCCTGAGACATTGGATGGGCACATCTTTCTTGAAGAAGAGTACCAGCTTTTGCAGACCATAAGTGAATTTATCGGCAAAACCATCGAGCGCAAAGAGATTGCCGGTGAATTGTGCCAAAGTGAGAATAAACTGCAAAATATCTTCGACAGTATCGTAGATGCCACCTATATTCACGATGCTGAGGGAAATTTTGTGGAAGTCAATTCCAGCGCCAGCCGTATGACAGGCTATAGCCGAGAGGAGCTCCTGAAAATGTCGGTGGCTGATATCGATGCCGAATTTTCTATAGAATATTTGGAGGAAAAGGGGGGGGAGCTGTATGAAAAAGGGTATATCTTGTTTGAACAGGTTCATCGTCACAAAGATGGGCACACCTTTCCGGTGGAGATTCATTCCCGGTTGATTGACTACGACGGCAAGCCAATGGTTATAAGCCTTATTCGAGATATTTCTGACCGAAAAAAATCTGAGGCGGCAATAAAATCCAGTGAGCGAATGCTGGCCCGCTCACAGGAGATTGGCCATATTGGTAGCTGGATGCTGGATCTCTCAGCCGGCAAACTCTATTGGTCTGATGAAACTTATCGTATCTTTGGCTTAAAGCCTCAGGAATTTGCCGCTAGCTATGAAAGCTTTCTGGAAGCAATTCATCCCGAAGACCGGTTTGCTGTGGATGAGGCATATCAAAACTCCATCAGAGATAACGCTGATAGTTATGAAATTGAGCACCGGATAGTAAGACAGAGAACTGGAGAAATTCGCTATGTCTTTGAGCGTTGTATCCATGAACGTGATAATGATGGCAAGGTAATTCGCTCTGTAGGTATGGTCCAGGATATCTCTGACCGAAAAGCGGCCGAAGCTGCCATCAAGGCCAGTGAAGCTAAACTCAGCAATATTATGGAAAATATGCTGGATGCTGTCTATTCTTATGATTTGATCTCCCAAAAATTGCTGCAGACCAATCCCGTCGTTGAGACGATTTTTGGCCGGCCTATGGAAGATTTTTACCGAAAACCAATGCTATTTTTGGACATGGTGCATCCGGATGATACGCAGATCGCCGAAGCCTCCGCCATCGAAATATTCTCTAAAAAAGAGGGCGAATGGATTTTCAGGATTATCCGTCCAGATGGAGAAATTCGCTGGATACATGATAGGGCTAAGCTTATCGAAGATGAAAATGGCAAGCCGCTGCGGGTGGACTACTTTTTTTCTGATATCAGCCATCGTGTTGAGGTCGAAAACGAAATTCGCAAGCTGAATACAGCCATCACCCAAAGCCCCGCTATCATCGTCATTACCAACACCCAAAAGCTTATCGAATATGTCAACCCCAGATTTGAAGAGGTAACTGGTTACAAGAGTGCGGAAGTATTGGGTAAGAACCCCCGTATCTTTAAATCTGGTAAAACGCCCAAAGAGACCTATAAATCCCTCAAATCAACATTATATGAAAAAGGCGAAAGCTGGCAGGGTGAATTCCATAATAAACGAAAAGACGGCAGCTTTTTTTGGGAAAATGCCATCATCTCGCCAATCCGCAATGAAAAGGGAATTATAAGCAACTATGTGGCCGTTAAGCAGGATATCACCGCCCAGAAAGAGGCAGAACAGGCTCTCAAAGAAAGCGAAAATAAATTCCGCGGCGTTTTTGAGCAGTCTGCTGTTGGTATCTGTTACTCTGACCTCTCAGGGAACTTTGTCACCGTCAATCAAAAATTATGCGATATCCTGGGCTATTCAGAAGAAGAGCTTATGCAAATGAACTGGCGCGATTTCACCCATCCTGAAGATATCGCCATCGATGAAGCTTACGGAAATAAACTTCTCGCAGGCTACATCTCTAATTATACGATCCATAAGCGTTATATAAGAAAAAATAAACAGCAGATATGGGTCAATATTACCGTCTCAGCCTTTAATGATGTGGATGGGAATCTCAAGTATCTGATTGGTATTATACGGGATATCACCCGCCAAAAAGAAGATAAACAAGCGCTTATCGAGAGTGAAGCCAAATTTAGAGCTATCTTTCAGAATGTCAACGATGGCATCGCTCTGAGTCTGGTGGAAAATCGCCAAATCAAGCAAATTGTGGATGCAAATCACAGCCTATGTAAATTATTAGGCTATTCTAAAGATGAAATAATTTATTTAAAGCCGGAAAAGCTCTTCAGCTCCCAATGCCTTAGCAAACTGCCTCAATATCTGCGGATTCTGTGGGAGAAAGGCTGGGTTCAGTTTGAATGTGAAAACCTGACGAAGTCCGGCAAGACCATTACAGTGGAAATTAATGCCAGCACCTTCCAGATGGGTGTCAAAACCTATCTGCTCACGCTGACCAAAGACATTAGCGAGCGCAAAGAGAGTGAACAGAAGCTTTTGGCAAGCGAAGAAAAATATCGGACACTTTATGAGACGATGGGGCAGGGTGTTGTATATCAGGATCAGACTGGGGCGATCCTCAGCGCCAATCCGGCGGCGCTCACTATCCTTGGACTAAGTGAGGACCAGATTTTTGGCAGAAGCTCCTTTGATCCCCGCTGGAAAGCTGTACATGAAGATGGGTCTGATTTTCCAGGCGCTGAGCATCCGGCTATGCTATCACTCAGTACCGGAAAAGCTGTACTGAATCAGGTGATAGGTGTGATGCATCCCCATAACGAGACTTACAATTGGATTTTAGTCAGCGCCATTCCCCATTTTCATCCTAATGAATCGAAACCATATCAGGTGTTTACTACATTTACTGATATCACATCTCAAAAAGAGGCCGAACAAGAGCTTGTCAGAAGCCAAAAAATGCTGCAAACGATCATTGATACTCTGCCGGGCACTCTCAATGTGATGGATACAGAATGCAATGTGATTGTGGTGAACAAAACAATACTTCGCCTTGGACTTACAGAAAATGAAGACCCAAGGCAGGTTCTGGGAAAAAAATGCCACGAACTCTATATGAAGCAAAAAACACCATGTCCGCGGTGTAAAATAACTGAAGTCATCAAAAATAAAGCTACCGTTGAAGAGATCACTAGCCCGGATGATCCGCGGGAAATCAGCACGGGCCGCGCCTTTCACGTCTATTTGGCGCCAGTCCTTGATGACAATGGTGAGGTCATCGCCGTGGTAGAATATGGTATGGATATTACGTCTTTCCGGAATGCAAAGCTGGAAGCGGAAAGGGCTAATCGAACAAAATCGGAATTTCTGGCCAATATGAGCCACGAAATCCGCACTCCAATGAATGGCATTATTGGAATGGCCAGCCTCCTAATGCAAACCCATCTCGATGCCAAACAGCACCACTATGCAGAGTTGATACAAAAAAGCGGCGAATCGCTCCTGAATATCATCAATGATATTCTCGACTTTTCCAAAGTGGAAGCTGGAAAAATGATTCTCGAAGCCACGTCTTTTAACCTTCATCAGACTTTGGAAAAAACTTTGTCCATCCTTACTGTCAGAGCAAACGAAAAAAATATCGAGCTCATCGGGGATATTAAACCGGATGTACCAGCGCATCTCATTGGTGATAGCGGAAGACTACAGCAAATTCTCATCAATTTGGTTGGAAATGGCTTGAAGTTTACAGAAAAAGGTGAAGTAAAGGTTCTTATTACATTAAAAGGCAAAGATGATTCCAAAGCGGATATATATTGCCAGGTGATTGATACCGGTATTGGAATTGAATCAGCTGTCAGAGAACGCCTCTTTATGCCCTTTGAGCAGGCCGATGGCAGTATGACCCGCCAATATGGCGGCACAGGCCTGGGTCTGGCCATTTCTAAACAGCTTGTAGAATTGATGAATGGGGAAATTGGCTGTGAGAGCACACCTGGAAAAGGCTCAACCTTCTGGTTTAGCTTTACCGCTGAATATGAAGAGGATTACTCAATGGTATCAAGCCCCGCGCAAATGCTGAAAGGTGATTCAATCCTCCTTGTGGAAAATAACCACAGCAACCAGGAAATGATTCTGAACTGGCTCAGCGCCTGGAATTGTCAGACAACGATTGCGGAGGACTCTGAATCGGCTATGGCTATCATCACTGAAAAGAGAAAAAAGGAACAAAATTTTAATTATATTCTGGCAGCTATGAAGCTCCCGGGTATTAGTGGCCGGGAATTTGGCCGACTACTGCAGGAGAAAGGTCTTCACGGCGGCGCCAAGCTGATCTTGATGAGCGCTTACAATCCACATTTTGATGCCGACTTGCTCTTGAGTGAAGGTTTTGCCGCGCATCTGCCCAAGCCAGTCTCGATCCTTAAGCTCAAAGAAATTTTAGAATCGCTGAAAAGCGGAAAAAGTTTTTCTGACCTAAATGATGAGAGGAATATTGACGATGATATCAGGCAGAAAAAGTTGAAAATGCTCCTTGTGGAAGATAACTGGGTAAACCAGGAACTCCTTATCGAGCTGGCAAGGCTATTGGGCATTCAGATCGAGGTAGCCGATGATGGCATTGCAGCGCTGAAGCTGCTCAAGCGTAATGAATACGACCTGATTATGATGGATATTCAGATACCAGGAATGGATGGATATGAGACGACCAGGAGAATTAGAAAAGGAGAAGCCGGCAAGGCGGCAAAAGATAGCATTATCATTGCTATGACCGCAAACGCCCTGAAAGGAGACAAAGAAAAAGCGATTAGAGCCGGCATGAATGATTATCTGCCTAAGCCTATTCACATTGAATCTTTAAAATTAATGCTGGGAAAGTGGACTGAACTCAAGCCTGTGAAAAGGTCTGCTGCTTCAAGAGAGATTGAGCCCGTGGTTGAGCAGATTTTTGATCTCAAAGATATGAGTGAGCGCATATCTGATGATAAGCAAATCATCACCAAAATTATTAAGGTCTATCTCGGAGATTTGCCCAGACTTATCAGCAGCTTAAAAAAAGAATTGCAGCTTGGCAAAAAGCTGACGGAAATCGAAAGCCTAGCACACTCTATCAAAGGAGCCTCTTTTAATGTAAGCGCCAAGGAGACTGCTTCTTATGCAAAAATGATGGAAGAGGCTGCTCAAAATAGAGAGCTTGAGAAAGTCAGGGAACTTTTACCAAAACTCGAAGCGGCTGGCAAGCGCTTTGAAGCTGTAATTTCTGAAAGCCTGGATATCTGAAAATATGAGAGAAAAAAGCCGAAAAACAGCAATTGAAGCAATTCTCAGCTCTATAATGAAAAAGTATAAGCCAAATGAGCTACCCTGTCTGACGGAGCAATATGAAACCTGGCTGCAGCAACGCCCGCTGGATGGTGTGAAAATCTTTGATGCCACACCCCTCTTTCATAATACTTTGTCTAAATTTATTCCCCTGCTGGCTGGAGGGGCTGAGCTCACTGTGGGCATTCATGACCGATTTAACCACGACCCGGAAATAGCCGCCCTTTTGAAGAAAATTGGCATCCCGGTCGCGTATAATGACTTCTACGGGTCAGATGAAGATATTGTCTTAGATTGTGCAGCCATTCATTCACAAAAATCACCTGCCTATGGTTTTGTGGAATTGACCCGCAGCGGTGAACATGTTTTTGCCCGCTCCGAAAAGCCCTGTATATCGGTTGATCGCTCGGTGATTAAGTATTTTGAGGATAGCCTGGGAACGGCCGATGGTCTGATGCGGGCGCTGGAAAACCTAAATATTCCAGTGGCAGGGAAAAAGATCGTCCTTTTTGGATATGGCAAGGTCGGCAGTGGCATTGCCCATCGCCTCATCCGTGAAAATGCAAGTCTCACAGTCGTAGAAGACCTCAGACAAATCGTGCCTGTTGGTGCAGCGCGTTGGATTGATTTTCGTCAGAAAGAGCTTCTAGAAATCGCAGCATCAAAAGCGGACATCATCATTACCTCAACAGGAGTTCCAGGTATTATCTGCAAAAACTATAATTCCAAAATATTTACCGAATCATCGGCTCTCCTCATCAATATGGGCGCCGAAGACGAATTTGGAGAATGTATCAAAGCCACCAGAGCCCTCAATCAAAAATATCCCCTGAACTTTATGCTCTCGGAGCCCACGCGTTTGCGATATCTGGATGCCACATTTGCACTGCACAATGAAAGCGCGCTCATACTACTGGATAACCCGACACCTGAACCGGGTCTCCACAAGACCTCTGACAAAATAGAATCCCGCCTCATTTGGCAAACTTTGGAAAAAAGTATTATTCGTGAAGAAGCCGCCGCTTTTCTCAATCGTCATCAACAAAAAAATATGGAAGCTTTTAAAAATGTCCAGCCTGCTGATTAAAAATGTTGTACTAAACCAGCATAGCGTTGATATTCTTATCAAAGAAAATCGCTTTGCTCAAATTGCCAGCGCCATCAATGAAAAAAGCGATGAAATTATTTACGGTCATGGGAAAATGGCAATTTTGCCAGCTTTCTATAACGCCCACAATCATGCAGCGATGACTTTGCTGCGCAGCTATGCCGATGATTTGCCGCTGCAGGAATGGCTGACAAAGTTTATCTGGCCAGTCGAAGCCAAAATGACACCTGAAGATATTGAAATCGGAAGCCGTTTGGCCTGTATCGAAATGATTCGCTCTGGCACTGTCTTTTTCAATGATATGTATTGGCGCTATGAGCGTGTGGTCAAAGCAGCAGATGAGATGGGAATGCGCTTTGGCTCGGGCCCCCTCATATTAAATGCTTTTAATCCCCAGATTGCCGAATCGCAAGACAGCGATCTGAATAAATTTTTAGAGACTCTGGAATCTTTTCCTTCTAGGATGATTCCGATGCTGAATCCTCACGCCATCTATTCAGTCAAAAGAGAGACTTTAGAAAAGCTGGGAGAACTTGCAGCACGACACAAGCTTCCAGTTCACATTCATCTAAGCGAGACCCGCCAGGAACTCAAAGATTGCATCAGAGAGCATGGCGTAAGGCCGGCATTTTATTTAGACAGCCTAGGTCTCTTGACAAAAAAAACAATACTTGCCCACGCCATTTGGATTGATGATGCGGAGCGGGAATTGCTCCACAGCCGCGGTGTGAGCCTCGCTCATATGCCAATCAGCAATATGAAACTCAGCAATGGCGTATTTAATGTGGCCGCTGCCCAGCTTTCAGGTATTCGTGTTGTACTGGGTACGGATGGCTGTTCATCAAATAACAGTCTCGATATGCTGCAAGAGATGAAATTTGCTGCTCTCCTGGCCAAACATTTTTCTGGTGTCCCCACGACATTGCCAGCCGCGGAAGCCTATAAAATGGCCACCCGATACAGTGCCGAGGCTTTTGGCCTCGATGCCGGCGTTATCGAGACGGGAAAGCTTGCCGACGCCATACTGGTTGATCTCGAAGACTGCCGCCTTACACCCGGCCACAATCTCATTTCTGATATGGTTTACAGCGCCGATTCATCGGTTATAGACACCGTAATTTGTGATGGCCGCATCCTAATGAAGAATAGACAGATTCCAGGTGAAAAAGAGATTATTGAAATGGCCAGAGAAGCGGCCAAGCGCTTAACGAAATAAATAATCAGAGCTTTTAAAAGGAGAGAAAAATGAAAACGCTGATTGTTGAAGATGATTTCACGAGTCGGGTTGTGCTGCAGGAGCTTTTGCAGCCCTATGGTGAAGTGCATATCGCCGTCAATGGCAATGAGGCCCTCTATGCTTTCGAGAATGGAACATATGATTTGATCTGCTTAGATATTAATATGCCGGAAAAAGATGGACATCAAGTGCTTGAAGAAATTCGGCGTATCGAAGATGAAAAAGGAGTCCGCCAGGGTAACGGTGTGAAAATAATGATGATCACCTCACTAAAAGATGGTAAAAATGTAATGAAAGCCTTTCGCAATCTTTGTGATTGTTACCTGCCAAAGCCATTTTCAAAAACCCAGCTTCAGACCTATATACAAGAACTCAAACTAATTTGAAAGAGCGTCAGTTCGGGGCTTTTCCCTTTTTCAGATGCCAGAGCAAAACAGCCAGACCAATACAAAGCATACAAATACTCAATATCTGACCCATCGTCAACCAACCAAAGAGAAGATAGCCAAGATGGCTGTCTGGCTCACGAAAAAATTCCACAAAAATTCTGGCGACAGCGTAGCCCATCACCGATACTGAAAACTTCACAATCCCGCTGGCGCCTTTGCGGTGTAGCCACATCAGCAAAGCAAAAAGAAGCACACCTTCCAGGAATGCTTCATAGAGCTGAGACGGATGCCGGGGAATATTGCCGCCAGCAGGAAAAATAATAGCCCAGGGCAGGTCTGAGGCCCGGCCATAGAGCTCGCCATTTATAAAATTGCCTATTCTGCCAAAAAAGAGAGCCAGGGGAGCAATTGCCGCTGTATTGCCAATTAGATCCCAATAAGGCAGCTTCTCTTTTCTGGCATACCATAAAATCAGCAGCGATGGCAGCAATGCGCCGCCGTGAAAACTCATGCCGCCTTGCCAGGTTTTGAGAATATCAAGAGGATGACTTAGATAGTAGGACGGATTATAAAAAAGAACATAGCCCAAGCGACCCCCAGCTAAAACACCGATGATCGCCACAGTGAAAAGATTTTCAAGCTGCGCCAATGTCATCTTGATCTGGCTCGTTTGTACCAGATGCTTCATCCAGTAATAAAAAAATATAAAACCAAGTACATACATCAGGCCATACCAGCGAATCTCCAGTGGGCCCAGTTTCATGATCGTCGGTGATATATTGTGTATCCAATGTAAAATCATCTTTGCTCCATTTTAGTCCAAAATACAAATTCTGACTCCAGCATCCAACCAGATTTTTCAAAAATATGAATTTATAAAAGCATTTAATTCGATGGTGAAAATATCTATTTTTCACTGTGAAGATAAATTATAAAGAAAGTCTGTAGATGATTGGCTGGCAGATATGCAGAAGCAAAAAATGACAACGTTTCAAAAGTGATGTGTGTCAAAGGAGGCAGATGAGGGTGGTGAACGAGAAGGAAAATGAACTTATTAGGAAAGCGCAGAAAGGAGACATGATGGCTTTCGAGGCGATATTAAAAAACTATGAGAGACAGGTGCTTAGTCTGGCTCAGCAGGTAGTCCAGAATCAACAGGACGCCGAAGATATTGCCCAGGAAGTCTTTGTGACACTCTATCGCAAAATCGCTCTTTTTCGCTTTGAAAGCAGCTTTTTCTCCTGGCTATACCGAATTGTGATGAATACTTCTTTTAATTTTGTGAAAGGACGTCGGCATCACGAATTTCTTACCAACGAAGAAGACGAAGATAGATATATCGCGCTTGCTGATGAAGACAGCGCTGATTTGACCGAAAGTGAAGATTTTCAGGAGCATCTGAAAAATGCCCTCTGCCGCCTGCCGGAAAAGCAGCGCACTGTCTTTATTATGCGCCATTCACAGCACCTGAAAATTAAAGAAATCGCCGATATATTGGGCGTGGGAGACGGAACGGTGAAAAAGTATCTCTTTCGGGCAACAGAAAAATTGAGAAGCTTGCTGAGGCCATACAAAACTCAGCTACTGGAGGCTTAATATGAATCTGCAACAATTTCAGGATATACTGCTGAATTATGATATCGAGGATATTCCACAAAATATAAGAGTCCAGATGGATGCTTTGTGTGATTCATCAGTGGAAGCAGCCGAAATCTGGGAAACAGCTATCCTTATGGAAAAAGCAATGAGACAAGCCGCAGAACCAAGCGTATCAGAAGAGCAGGTGACGCGACTGCATAATAGAGTTATGGAAGCCATCCGGGCTGAAGACGCTGAAAAGCAAAATCGACAATCCAAAGTTTTCTTCCTGCCCAGAAATTATTTCTATACTATAATAACTGCGGCTGCTACTCTCATCTTTGGACTGCTGCTGGGACGATATATTCCAATCGTAATTGATTCACCCCAAGAGCAAATGAAAATCGTACACACCAGCGCTGAATCGATTCTTGACGACTTCACAATCAGTGATATCAAAATTGATGTGATGAACCAACAACGGGGAGATTTGGCCATTGAATATACAAAAGTGAAAAAAGAGCGTATCGAAGGCAATATCAGCGAGCCAGAGATTCAAAAGCTGCTGGCCTATGCAATGATACGGGAAGAGAATCCAGGCACACGGCTACGCTCGGTCAAACTCATTCAGGATAATGTTGGGCAAGCGGGTGATGACCTGCAATCAGCCCTGATTACAACCGTTAAATCAGATCAAAACCCGGGTGTGAGGCTCAAGGCAATGAAAGCGCTGGGCGAGCTGCCCCTTTCTCATGAGATTAAAGAAGCCTGCACGTATGTCATTGCCAACGATCAAAGCGCCGCAATTCGTATGGAAGCCATCCAGGTGCTGACGAAAGATCGCAGCCAAGAGACACAGGATATGCTGAGAAAAGCCACCGAAGATGACGAATCGGAAGGCGTAAAATCATTAATCAACCAATATTATATGAACCTTCAGGGCAACCCCCTGAAAAAATAGAAAAGGGCAGACAATGAAACGTATTGCATTTCTTACTGTTGTATGTGCCTGCCTGTTGGGAGCGCAGGGAAACGATCTGAACTTCAAAATGGAAAAAGATGGGAGTGGCTACGCCATTACCTGGAATGAGGAGACAATCATTGAGAAAATTCCAACCCAGATTGCTATGAATGGATTGTTGGGGAACGTCTATGTCACAGGCAAAATGGGAAAGACTATTCGCTACACAGAAAAGATGACGCTTAATGTGCGAACTGCAAAAGAAGCGAAGGCCTTGTGGGAAGAGTACCATTTTACGCTGAAGGCCAGCGATTTCGGCTATGAATTAAGCCCTGGCAAACGAACTATGGGTGGCTCACGAAAAGTCAAAGTCGAGTATCTTATTGATCTTCCTGCAAATACCAGTCTGGCGACAAGAACCCTGGGCGGTAAGCTCAATATTAAAAACCTCATGGGAGAAATGGACCTGGCAACTGCCGGCGGTGACCTGATTCTTAGCCGGTTAAACGGAAAAATAACCGCCAAAACTGCTGGCGGCAACCTGAAAATCTCTGACTTGGAAGGCTCTATTTCACTCTATACTGCTGGCGGTGATATTACAGGATCAAATCTGTTGGGGGATCTGCATATCGAAACAGCGGGAGGCGACATTTCTCTAATGACAAGCATAGGCAACCTGGATCTGCGCACGCTTGGCGGTGACCTTAAGATTCACAACCATAAAGGAGATAGAGCCATTATGGTCACTTTTGGCGGCGATATTAGCGCAGAAAATATAAGCGGTGATATCAATATGCGCACAAATGGCGGCGATATTGGCATTCAGAATGCTATTGGCAATCTGGAAGCTAAAACCTTTGGCGGCGATATCTTTTGCAGCGAAATGAATGGGAATGTCATCCTCGAGTCCATGGGCGGGGATATCAGAGGAAAAAAAATCACAGGATCGGTACAGGTTGAAAATCGATCAGGCGATGTGCATATCCAAAAGATTTTTGGAAAGGGAGACGATCACTCCATTCGTATTTCCGCCGATAACGGAAAAATAACATTAGTTCTTCCTACTTTGGAAAATACGATTGTCAATGCGCTATCCAGAGGTTACAAAGCTGGTATCAAATCCGATTTTGAGATGAATATCATGCAAAAAGACCCTCGGCGTATCTATGTAAACGAGCGCTTTGGCAAAGGCGACTATTTGATTGATTTAAAGGCTGATAATGGAGATATCCAGATTATCAGAACGAACCCGTAAGACTTTTTAAAAATTGTGAGGTATATGATGCGATTAAATAAAGGTATAATATTGCTGCTAATACTAGGGATAGCCCTGGCAGAGGAGTTTGCTCCTGAGATGAATACAGAGCAATATTTTAAAGATTATGTATTATCAGCCGGTGATACTTTAAATGAGAAGACCCACGTCAAAGTGTATGTTGGCGATGCCCATGTCGCCGGTGTTGTGAACGGCGTCATCACGCTCTATGCCGGTCATCTCTTCCTTGATTCAACCGCAATTATCAACGGCAGCATCAAAATACTAGGGGGAAAAATTGCCGATAATCTTCCATCAGAAACAGCTAAACAGAATATCGTTGAAGCCAATCTCAAAGGGGTCGATCTTAAAACTAGCTTGGAAGACCTAAAAAAATCCACGAGACTTTTTCTTGATGATCAAAGCAATGACGTGGTCTATGCGAAAGTGCTAAAGCCCATCGATCCTATCCCTGTCTGGCGAGAGCCGATGGTTCGGTTTAATCGGCAAGAGGGATTTTATCTTGAAATGGCGGATCTGCTGTATAATCTTGGGAAAGTTGGCGGACTCGATTTTACATACAAAATAGCTTATGGCTTTGCAGAGCATCGCTGGCAGGGCGCTGCTCAGCTTCGATATTCTCTCTTTGACAAGCATCCCTTAAGTTTCTACGGATGGGTCTATCATGAAAACAGACACCACGACTGGTGGCGCCTGCCAGACCTGGAAAATAGTTTGGCATTTCTTATCAACAAAGAGGATTATCATGATCGTTACAAAACAGAGGGTTATCGTATCGGTATCCGCCAGCGTTTGAGTGGATGGTTTACCACGAAAGCTGAATACATCTCTCAACTCGAATGGAATCTTCCCCTTTATGAAAGTGAGCATAATAGCCTGAGGCGGCCTCTTAGCTTTACAGCGGCAGATTCAGGAATGGTCTCAGGCCTGAAGCTTTCCACTGAAT
>DSDE01000107.1 GCA_011049095.1 Fidelibacterota bacterium | reverse complement strand
GCACAGTAGGCGCAGGTGTGGTTACGGAAATTATTGAATAAGGCTGAACAAAAAACATGATTTGGGACAGGTCCGTAGTTCAATTGGCAGAGCACCGGTCTCCAAAACCGGCTGTTGGGGGTTCGAATCCCTCCGGACCTGCAAATACAGTGAGGACAGTATGATCGAAAAAGTTAAAAATTTCTTCAATGGAGTACAATTTGAAATGAAAAAAGTGACTTGGCCAAGCTTTGAAGAATTACAGGGCTCCACTGGCGTAGTCATCATATTCTCCATCGTACTCTCAATCTTTTTGTTTATCGTTGATTTTATACTTTCAAAAGCAGTTCAGGTCATTTTATAAAGGAAATAGCCAGGTATTGAAATGAAAAAATGGTATGCTCTCAGAGCGCTTTCAGGCAAAGAAAAACAAGTCGCTGAACGAATCAGTTTCGAAGCTAAGATGCAAGGCTTGAGTGATTTTATTGAGAGTGTTATGGTGCCCACTGAAAATGTCGTCGAGATGCGGGAAGGCAAAAAACGAACTCGCTCAAAAGTCTTTTTCCCGGGTTATATTTTGATAAAAATGGAGATGACCAGTGAAACAGAGTTTTTTATGGAAAATCTTTCTGGAGTGATGAGTTTTGTAGGACCTAAGGGTCAGCCTCAGCCTCTTCATGAAGATGAGGTGCGACGGATCATTGGTGAAGTAGAAGAAAAAGATGGCCGGGAGGTGATGGGCACCCTCTATCGTGAAGGCGATCCGGTGAAAATAGTTGACGGGCCTTTCATTGAATTTTCTGGTGTCGTAAAAGAAGTCAATGAAGAGCGCCGTAAACTGAAAGTGGAAGTTAGCATATTTGGCCGCTCAACACCTGTTGAGCTGGATTATTTGCAAGTTGAATTAGAAAAATAACAGGTTGGAAAGCAATGGCAAAAAAAGTAGTTGCACAAGTTAAGTTACAGCTTCCGGCAGGGCAGGCAAATCCCAGTCCGCCCGTCGGTCCGGCATTGGGTCAGCACGGCGTGAATATTATGGAATTCTGCAAGGCCTACAATGCCAAGACACAAGAGAAAATGGGATTGATTATTCCAGTGATAATCACGATTTACGGTGACCGTTCCTTCACATTTATCACCAAAACGCCGCCAGCGGCCGTATTATTAAAAAAAGCGGCTAAAATTGAGAAAGGTTCGCCACAGTCTAACAAAAAGAAGGTGGCAAAAGTATCGACTGAGGACCTGCGGAATATTGCAGAGCTGAAAATGCCGGACCTCACTGCGCATACCATCGAATCAGCCATCTCAATGATCGCCGGCACTGCCCGCAGTATGGGCATTACGGTGGAAGGATAGAGGGGGGATACAAAGATGAAACACAGTCGCAGATACTTTAGTAACAGAGAGTTAATTGATCGTACCCGGGAATACAGTCTGGATGACGGAATCGGCCTTCTCAAAAAAGCAGTTAATGCAAAATTTGATGAATCTGTTGAGCTCAGCATCAATCTTGGGGTTGACCCGCGGCATGCCGACCAGATGGTGCGCGGCACAGTCGTTTTGCCTTATGGTTTGGGTAAAACAGTCAGAGTGCTTGTTTTAACACGAGGCAATAAGGTTGCAGAAGCTCAGGAAGCCGGTGCAGATTATGTCGGGCTCGATGAGTATATTGAGAAAATTAAAAATGGATGGCTTGATTTTGATGTAACCATCGCCACGCCAGACGTGATGCGTGAAGTTGGCAAATTAGGCCGGATTCTCGGAACTCGCGGATTAATGCCTAATCCCAAAAGCGGTACCGTAACAAACGACATCGCCGCTGCAGTTCGTGAGAGCAAAGCGGGTAAAATAGAGTTTCGAGTTGACAAAAACGGAATAGTTCACACTGCCGTGGGAAAAATTTCATTTGACAATGAAAAGCTTGTTGGAAATATCAAGGCCCTGATCAAGACAATTTTGAAGCTGCGTCCTGCCGCCGCAAAAGGGTCATATCTGGAAAAGATTACCTTAAGCTCGACGATGGGCCCCGGAATACGAATTGACAAACAGTCCACAACGGCCTGAGAAAAGGAGTAAATGATGCCAACCCCAACAAAAGAAAGAATTGTCAGCGAAACCACCCGAATGATTAAAGAGTCACAGGCAGTCTATTTGACAGACTTCTTGGGAATGAATGTTGACCAGGTAAATACGCTCAGGGCTAAGCTGTTTGCCAGTGGCATTCGGATGAAAGTGGTAAAAAACACACTGATTAGACGGTCGGTGCAGGAAGCCGGATACAGTTTTGATGTCTCAACTTATATTAAAGGCGCCACAGCGCTGGTCTATGGAATCAATGACCCTGTTGAGCCAGCAAAAATATTGACAGAAGTAAAAAAAGTAAGCAAAGACCTGGGAAAGCCTGATGTTAAGGCCGTCATTTTTCAGGGAGAGCTTTTTGGCAAAGAGAAAGTAGAAGCCATCGCGGCTTTACCTTCAAAAGAAGAACTGATTGCAAGACTGCTTGCAACGTTAGCATCCCCGATGACTAAGCTGGTGCGTACACTTAAGGCACCAATGAGCAATCTGGTCAACGGGCTGGATCAATTGAAAGAGAAAAAAGAATAAATCAGGTATTTAGGAGGATTGAAAAAATGTCTGAAATTACACGTGCCGATGTATTGACCTATCTGGAAAATGCAAATATGTTGGAGATCAGTGAACTGATTACCGGCATTGAAGAAAAATTTGGGGTCACCGCAGCTGCTCCCGTTGCAATGGCAGCCGTAGCCGCTGCCCCTGCTGAGCCAGTTGAGGAAAAAACAGAATTTGACGTTGTCATGACCTCTTTTGGTGAAAAAAAGATTAATGTGATTAAAGAGGTTCGCGCTATCACCAGCCTTGGTCTTAAAGAAGCCAAAGACCTTGTGGAAGGTGCTCCCAGCACAGTCAAAGAAGCTTTATCAAAAGCTGAGGCTGAAGAGATCAAGAAGCGTCTGGAAGAGGCAGGAGCTACTGTCGAACTCAAATAGTCCTCTAATATTGTCGTATGCCCCACAATTTGTATTAAAAGAGCGATGCAGGGCCATCTCAAAAGGGTGGCTCTCGTATCATGGCCATATAAAATATTAGGGAGGATTTCCTTTGAGGAACTTTAAAAATCTACCGGAGCGCAAATCTTTTTCCCGCATTAAAGAGGTTATTGAATTGCCGGATTTGCTGAGTATTCAGCTAGATTCATATGACCGCTTTCTGCAGCTCCATAAAAAACCCGAAGAGAGGGAAAGTTATGGATTGGAAAATGCCTTCCGTCAGATATTTCCCATTGAGGATGCCCACAATACATTTATCCTCGAATATGCCAATTATAGCGCTGGCAAGCCGCATTATTCGGAGCAGGAATGTGTCGAAAGAGGCATCACATACTCGATTCCACTCAAAGCAAAACTGATTTTGCGTGTTGCTGAAGAAAACGCAGAGTCAGGCACCTATTCTCAAATCATAGAGCAGGATGTTTTTCTTGGAAATATACCTTATCTCACCGGACGCGGTACCTTTATTATTAATGGCGCCGAAAGGGTAATTGTCAGCCAGCTTCAAAGATCGCCGGGTGTCTTTTTTAATGAAGCCCAGCATCCCAATGGTACAATTCTCTATAACGCCCGTATTATTCCCTTCAGAGGATCGTGGGTTGATCTGACAACGGATATTTTTGATGCAATCTATGTAACCATTGACCGCAGAAAAAAATTCCCCGTCAGCATCTTGCTTCGCGCTGTCGGATTTGATACGGACCTTGATATTGTCCGCCAATTTGATATTCTCGAAGAAAAAGAGCTGGACAGAGGTGTTTTAGGTTATTACCTCGTTTATAGCGTCACTGACCCTGAAACTGGAGAAGTGATAATTGAGGCGGGGGTGGAAGAGGAAAACAGGGTGCTTCTGAATGAGAATCATCTGAAAATCCTGACCAAAGCCGGGATCGAAAAACTAGAAGTTGTGGAGCCTAATAAAGAGGTGAATCTGCGCTTGCTGGCAAATTCAATCCGTAAAGAAAAAGACAGACTAGAGCCGGAGCGACTGGAAGAAGGCGGACCCAATCAGGAAGATGCACTATATTTTCTCTATCGCAACTTGCGCAATGGCGAGCCCCCCAATCTGGATACCGCGCAAAAATTTGTTGAAAAACTCTTTTTCAGCCCTAAAAAATATGATCTCGGTGATGTTGGCCGCTATCGGATGAATAAAAAGTTTGATCTGAATGTCCCTCTTGAAAACACAGTGCTGACCCCCGAAGATTTTATTCGCATTGTTCAGCACCTCATCAATATGCGCCGTGGAGATAAGCTTTCAGACGATATTGATCATTTAGGAAATCGTCGTGTACGGACTGTTGGTGAGCAATTAGCCAACCAGTTTCAGCTTGCCTTCACCCGAATGGCCCGCACCATCAGAGACAGGATGAATGTCCATAACGCTGAAAGTCTCACGCCACAAGAGCTTGTTAACAGCAGAATTATTACTTCTGTGATTAATACCTTTTTTGGCACGAGCCAGATGAGCCAGTTTATGGACCAGACCAATCCTTTGGCAGAGCTGACCCACAAGCGGCGTCTATCGGCTCTCGGCCCTGGTGGTCTAACCCGAGAAAGGGCTGGATTTGAGGTTCGGGATGTGCACTATACCCATTATGGTCGTTTATGCCCGATTGAAACACCCGAAGGACCTAATATTGGTCTGATTTCGTCTTTAGCCTCCCTGGCCGTTGTCAATCGCCTTGGTTTTATTGAAACACCTTATCGACGGGTTGTCACCAAGAATGGTAAAACTACTGTAACCGACCAGGTGGATTATTTATCAGCCGACGATGAAGACCGAAATATTATTGCCCAGGCAAATGCCATTCTTAATGAAGAGGGTGAATTTGTCAGCGACAAGGTTAAAGCGCGATTTGAGTCAGATTATCCCATTGTCACACCTTCTGAGCTTAATTATATGGATGTGGCACCGATACAGATGGTATCTGCGGCGGCATCGTTGATTCCTTTTCTCGAGCACGATGATGCAAACCGTGCTTTGATGGGCAGTAATATGCAGCGTCAATCAGTGCCACTGCTGGTGCCTCAGGTACCTATTGTCGGTACAGGAATGGAAAAAATTGTGGCCGCCGACAGCCGAGCCATCCTCACGTCCAGCGTTGATGGTATCGTGGAGTATGTTGATGCGAAGCGGATTGTCATCAGGCCTCTTGAAGGTTTTGATGAAGAGACCTCACTCGACGAAAATGAAGGGCGGGTAGTGTACGTGCTGAATAAATTTCAGCGTACCAATCAGGATACCACTGTCAATCAAAAACCCATTGTCCGCAAAAACCAAATTGTGTCAATTGGCGAGCCAATTGCTGATGGCGCCTCTACGACCCAGGGCGAGCTCTCACTTGGGCGAAATGTATTGGTTGCTTTTATGCCCTGGCGTGGCTATAACTTTGAAGATGCCATTATTCTAAATGAAAGAATGGTAATGGAAGACACCTTTACTTCTGTCCATGTCAAAGAAGTAGAGCTCGAGGTCAGAGAAACCAAGCGCGGCAGTGAAGAGCTGACCAAAGAGATTCCCAATGTTGGTGAAGAGGCGACCAAAGACCTTGCCGACAGTGGTATTATCCGCATTGGCGCTGAGGTTAAGCCGGGTGATATCCTCATTGGAAAAGTTACCCCAAAAGGCGAGACAGACCCCACGCCGGAAGAGAAACTTTTGAGAGCCATATTTGGTGAAAAGGCCGGCGATGTCAAAGATGCATCAAAACGGGTTGAACCCGGAACTCATGGTGTCGTCATTGATACCCGCCTTTTTGAGCGCAAAGGAAAAGAATCCCGAAAAGATGAAAAATATAAGCTGCAGAAGCTGGACCTTGAGTTTAATCAGCGTCTTGTTCGTTTGCGCAGCCGCTTTGTTAAAAAATTGATGAGCCTTTTGCGAGAGCACAGCAGTCTGGGTCTCTATGACAAAGCAGGTGAAATCATCATTCCCGAGAATTTGAAATGGGACAGTGATTTCTTTACCAATGTGGATTTACGTCGTCTGGATCTGAAAAAGCCCTGGATCAGTGATGAAACCCAGTGGGCCAGAGTTCTAAAGCTGATTGGCAATTACGAAACGACTAAAAAAGAGATCGAAGACGAGATCGACAATGAAAAATTTAAAGTCAAGGCCGGTGACGATCTCCAGCCTGGTGTACTTAAACTTGCTAAAGTTTATATAGCCAGCAAAAGAAAGGTACAGGTCGGCGACAAGATGGCAGGACGCCATGGAAATAAAGGCGTCATCTCCATTATTGTGCCGGAAGAAGATATGCCGCATCTGCCAGATGGTACACCAGTTGACATTGTTCTCAATCCAATGGGTGTTCCTTCCCGTATGAATTTGGGACAGCTTTATGAAACAATGCTGGGCTGGGCAGGGAAAATCTTGGGCCTTAGGTATGAAACGCCGGTTTTTGATGGTGCAACTTTGGAAGATGTGCAAAAAGAGCTGAGAAAAGCAGATTTACCGGAAAATGGAAAAATTAAGCTTTTTGATGGCAGAACAGGCGAAGAGCTTCATAATGAAGTGGCAGTGGGATACATCTATATGATGAAACTCTATCATATGGTTGATGATAAAATGCATGCCCGCTCCACAGGCCCCTACTCACTCATTACCCAACAACCCCTTGGCGGAAAAGCTCAGTTTGGAGGGCAACGCTTTGGAGAGATGGAAGTGTGGGCGCTGGAAGCCTATGGCGCGGCTCATACCCTTCAGGAGATTCTCACAGTCAAATCAGATGACGTGGACGGTCGCTCCAAGGTTTACAATGCCATTGTTAAGGGCGAAAACCTGCCGGATTATGGTATGCCAGAATCTTTTAATGTATTGTTGAAAGAATTGCAAGGCCTGGGTCTTGAGGTTGATTTAAAATGATCTTGCTCACCTGTAGGAGGAAACATTGAGCATAGAATATACCAGCTATAGACAAGCTGATACAAATATCAGAAACTTTGAAAAAATCGTGATAAGGCTTGCGTCCCGCGAGTCTATTCTCAAAAAATCCCGCGGTGAAGTATTACGACCGGAAACCATCAATTACCGTTCATACAAGCCTGAGCGGGATGGTCTCTTCTGTGAAAAGATATTCGGCCCAGTTAAAGATTGGGAATGTCACTGCGGAAAGTATAAACGGATACGCTACAAAGGCATCATCTGTGACCGATGTGGTGTTGAGGTAACAAGAAAAAAGGTCCGCCGCGAAAGAATGGGGCATATTAGTCTTGCCGTTCCAGTGGTTCATATATGGTACCTCAAGTCGATTCCCTCGAAGCTGGCCAATGTCCTGGGCATCCCTTCAAAAAGTCTTGAACAGGTCATCTATTATGAAAGCTACATAGTGATACAGCCTGGCAAAGCATATTTTGAAAATGAAGATGGCGGCACGACCCCCTTGAAAAAAATGGATCTGCTGGAAGAAGAAGAGTATATGGATCTTTACTACAAATTTGGGAAGGGCGCTGATACCGAAATTCCCGAGGAGCAGCTCTTCATAGCCAAAACTGGCGCTGAAGCCATTTATGAACTTCTAGCAGATATTGATATCCCGGAATTAATCGGTTCTCTAAAAAAACAGCTTAAAAATTCCAGCTCTATCTCTGAACAGGCTGATATTGTCAAGCGACTAAAAATCCTAAAAGCGTTTGATGTTAATCTGGATGATCCGGAAACAAACAGGCCGGAATATATGATACTCTCTGTTTTACCGGTTATCCCGCCGGAGCTTCGGCCACTGGTGCCGCTGGAAGGCGGTCGTTTTGCTGCCTCTGATCTGAATGATCTCTATCGCCGAGTTATTATTCGTAATAATCGCCTTAAACAGCTTATTGATATCAAAGCGCCAGAAGTGATTTTGCGTAATGAAAAACGGATGCTGCAGGAGGCCGTTGATTCACTTTTTGACAATAGCCGCCGCCGCACCGCCGTTCGTTCCGGCACTCGTCGTCCTCTAAAATCCTTAAGCGATATGCTGAATGGAAAAGAGGGGCGCTTTCGGCAAAACCTGCTGGGAAAAAGAGTCGATTATTCCGGGCGAAGCGTTATTGTTGTTGGCCCCGAATTGAAGATTCATGAATGTGGTATTCCAAAATTGATGGCCACAGAGCTTTTTAAACCCCATCTGATTCACGAGCTCCTGGTCAGGGGAATAGCCACAACGGCAAAGACAGCAAAAACGATGGTTGAAGCCCGCACATTTGACGTAATGAACCTTCTGGAATATGTCGTGAAAGACCATCCTGTCCTGCTCAACCGCGCGCCAACTCTTCACCGTTTAGGTATTCAGGCATTTCAGCCGGTATTAGTTGACGGAAAAGCGATTCGTATCCATCCGCTGGTCTGTTCTGCTTTCAATGCTGATTTTGATGGTGATCAGATGGCCGTTCACCTTCCGCTCTCCTTTGAAGCACAAATTGAAGCTCGTATGCTGATGCTGGCAAGCTCCAATATTCTCCATCCTGCGCATGGCAATCCAATCACGGTGCCCGGTCAGGATATGGTGTTAGGCGTCTATTATCTCACACGCTCCAAGTCCAATCAGCTTGGCGAGGGAATGATTTTTGCCAGTCGCGAAGAAGCTCTACTTGGCTATGAAAACAAACGGGTGGCGCTTCATGCTAAAATCAAACTTTTGGAAGATGGGAAACTCATTGATACGACTGTAGGCAGGGTTCTCTTCAACAGCATTATGCCTAGAGATATGGCATTTATCAATGAATTGCTGACAAAGAAAAAAGTAGAGCGGATAATTGGAGACTGCTATCGAGAAGTTGGTGATATCGAAACTGTGGCGTTTCTTGACCGCTTGAAAGAGTTGGGCTTTGAATATGCCACTCAATCAGGTATTTCCATTGCCCTGTCTGATGTTTTAGTCCCGGAAGAAAAATTTGACATCATCGATGAGACCCAAAAACAGGTCAATATTATTAATGAGAAGCGCAAAAAACATATTTTAACAGAAAATGAGCGCTATAATAAAGTTATTGATGCCTGGTCAAGAACGACAGACGATGTACAGGAAGTAATGAATCGCAAACTGGAAGCAGACAGGGAGGGTTTTAATCCTGTCTATATGATGTCCGATTCTGGAGCCCGTGGCTCTAAAGACCAGATCAAACAGCTTGCTGGTATGCGTGGACTGATGAATAAGCCTCAAAAAGCAATGACTGGTGGTGTTGGTGAAATCATTGAAACACCGATTGTCTCCAACTTTTTAGAAGGTCTCAGTGTTTTGGAATATTTTATATCCACTCACGGTGCCAGGAAAGGGCTAAGTGACACCGCACTGAAAACTGCCGATGCCGGATATCTCACCCGCCGTTTAGTTGATGTCAGTCAGGATGTAGTTATTTCTGAAACGGATTGCGGCAGTATTAATGGTATTGTCGTCCATTCGCTTAAGGAAGGCGAAAAAATTATTGAGTCTCTCCGGGATCGCATATTGGGCAGAGTGATACAAGAAGATGTTGTGGACCCAATAACCGATGAGCTTTTATGTGAAAGCGGCACATTGGTAGATGAATTGCTCGCAGATCGCATTGACAACAGTAATGTGGAATATGTGACAATTCGTTCGGTTTTAACCTGTGAATCAAAGGTGGGAGTTTGCGCTTTTTGCTATGGACGAAATTTGGCCACAGGCAATCTGGTGAATATTGGAGAAGCAGTGGGTATTATGGCCGCTCAGTCCATTGGTGAGCCGGGCACGCAGCTTACATTGAGAACGTTTCATATCGGCGGTATGGCCAGCCGTATTGTTGAAGAATCAGCTCAGTTTGCCAGGTATGACGGCAGAATTATATTCTCTGACAATCTTCTCCTTTCTAAACCCCGTCCAACAGATGAAGGTTTGATGATTCCGCCCATTGCATTGGTAAGAAATGGAAAAATGATAATCTACGACAAAGATAATCGGGAACTCATCACTCACAGTGTTCCTCTGGGCGCTACGATTCTTGTAGAAAATGGCCAGGCTGTTTTACGGCAGACGAAGCTATATGAATGGGACCAGTATAATGAGCATCTGGTTAGCCGCTACGAAGGCAAAGTTCGTTTTCTCGATCTGATAGAGGGTGTTACTTATGATGAGGTCTCAGATGCCACTGGCCGTAAGGAGTTTCAGACCATTGCTTCAAAAGACCGGGATAAAACACCCCGAATCATCATCGTTGATGAATATGGAGAGCAGATCGGAAAGGCGATGAATCTTCCAGAACGAGCCTCCCTGGAAGTGGAAGAAGGAGATTACGTCTTTCAAGGCCAGACCCTGGCAAAAATGTCGAAAGAATCAGGAAAAAGCCGCGATATTACCGGTGGTCTGCCAAGAGTTTCTGAGCTCTTTGAAGCAAGAATTCCTGCAAATGAGGCTGTCGTTGCCGAAGTGGATGGCCAGGTTCGCTTAGATAAGCTTTCAAAAGGTGTGCAGACTATTCGCATTCGAAACGATGTTGGCGAAGATTACGTCTATAAGATTCCTCCAGGAAAGTACATTATGGTTCACGATGGAGATTATGTCCTTGCCGGAGACCGCCTATGCGATGGCGCTATACCTCCGAAAAAGATCCTCACCATCAAGGGTGCAGCCGCTGTTCAAGAGCATCTGGTGAACGAAATCCAGGAAGTCTATCGTCTTCAGGGTGTCCGAATAAATGATAAACATATTGAGATTATTGTGCGCCAGATGATGCAGAAAGTGGAAATCAAAGATCCAGGTGATACCAACTACTTAATGGGCGACAGAATCAATCGACAGGAAATCATCGAAGCGAACGAAAGCCTGCAGGATAAAGTGCTTATCATCGAACCGGGTGATACAGTTTTGAAAGTGAATGAAGTTGTGGATCGCTATATTGTTGAAGAAGATAATAAAAAATACCGCTCCACAGGTAAAGCAATTGCCAAGTACCGCGATGCTATTAGCGCAACTTTTGAACCACTTTTGCTGGGTATTACACGGGCCTCCCTCAATACAGAAAGCTGGATTTCAGCGGCAAGTTTCCAAGAGACAACAAGGGTGCTCGCTGATGCTGCCGTATCTGGCAAGACAGATTGTCTAAAGGGTTTAAAAGAGAATATTATTATGGGTCGGCTCATTCCCGCTGGTACCGGGCAAGTTCACTATCGCGATATTATGGTTATTGATCCAGACCCGGATGAAGATATTTCTGATGAGTTTGACTCCGAAGAAGAAAATCTACACTTCTCACCCTACACGCATCCTACAAAACCATTCGTTTAGCGGATATTTTATGATGATTATTGTTTGCACTGTCAAAAACTTTGCATTATATTTACAAGCTATTATAAAATTGGAGAGCGTATGCCAACGATCAATCAATTGGTGAAAAGAGGACGGCAAAAGGTCGTCAAGAAAAATAAGGTTCCAGCGTTACAGGGTAACCCCCAAAGAAGAGGGGTGTGCACACGGGTTTATACGACGACGCCTAAGAAGCCAAATTCAGCTTTGAGGAAAGTTGCCCGTGTTCGTTTAACTAACGGTATTGAAGTTACGGCCTACATCCCGGGTGAAGGACATAACCTTCAGGAACACAGCATTGTGTTAATTGAAGGTGGAAGAGTGAAAGACCTTCCAGGTGTTCGCTATCACATCATCCGTGGTACCATGGATACTTCGGGTGTCCAGAATAGAAAACAGAGCCGTTCCCGTTATGGTGCAAAAAGACCCAAATAGAGGATAGGATTAATGTCAAGACGAAACAAACCCCCAAAACGTGAAGTATTGCCCGATCCCAAATATGATTCCCAAACCGTCACAAAATTTGTTAATTATTTGATGGAGCGGGGTAAAAAAGGCGTTGCGGAGAAACTATTCTATGATGCCATTGATATTCTCGAGAATAAAGCGCCCGGCAAGGGGCTTGAGAGCTTTCAGAAAGCTTTAGATAATGTAGCCCCAGTGCTCGAGGTCAAATCAAAGCGAATTGGTGGAGCGACATATCAAGTGCCCGTAGAAGTGCGACACAACCGGCGTTATGCTCTGGCAATGCGCTGGCTTATTGGATATGCAAAATCGAGAAGTGGCAGCAATATGGCCGAAAAACTGGCCGGTGAATTTACAGCCGCCGCCAAAGGTGAAGGCAATGCCGTGAAAAAACGCGATGATACACATCGTATGGCAGAAGCAAATAAGGCCTTTGCACATTTCAGGTAAATAATTATGGCAAAAGAGCTGAAAACAACCCGTAATATTGGAATTATGGCCCATATTGATGCTGGGAAGACAACGACGACAGAAAGAATCCTCTATTATACCGGTCGTTCACATCGCATCGGAGAAGTCCACGATGGTAATGCAACAATGGACTGGATGGAGCAGGAAAAAGAGCGAGGTATAACAATCACCAGCGCATCAACAACCTGTTTCTGGAATGGTCACCGTATTAATATTATTGATACACCGGGACATGTTGATTTTACGATTGAAGTAGAACGGTCGCTGCGAGTGCTTGATGGTGCAGTTGCTGTTTTTTGTGCAGTTGGCGGTGTTGAACCACAGTCAGAAACCGTTTGGAGACAAGCAGATAAATACAAAGTGCCTCGAATCGCTTTTGTCAATAAAATGGACCGGACAGGCGCAGACTTCTTTTTTGTCGTAGATATGATCAGGAAAAGACTAGGCGCCAATCCGCTGCCAATATTTCTTCCTATCGGCTCTGGTGAAATGTTTACCGGACTTGTGGATCTGATTAATATGCGGACTATTCTTTATAATGAAAGCAGCCTTGGTACAGAAGTAATCTATGGTGATATTCCAAAAGATATGCATAGTTTGGTTGATGAATATCGTCACAATCTGATAGAAGAGGTAGCCGCTTTTAATGATGAGCTGCTGGAAAAATATCTGGAAGGAGAAGACCTCACAGAAGATGAGATCAATCTTGCCATCCGCCAGGGTACAATTAACGGAAAATTTATACCGGTAATTGTTGGGTCCGCTTTCAAGAATAAAGGCATCCAGCAAGTTTTAGATTCTATTGTATTGTACTTACCTTCACCCGATGATCTGCCCTTTGTTAAAGGAATTGACCCCCGATCAGATAAAGAGATAAAGCGCAACGCTTCGGAAACAGATCCATTCAGTGCGCTGGCTTTTAAAATCACGACAGATCCCTATGTGGGACGGCTGACATATCTGCGTGTTTATTCTGGCAAGATTGAAGCTGGTAAATATGCTCAAAACACAGTCGCAGATAAGCGGGAAAGGTTAGGCCGCCTGCTGCAGATGCATGCTAATAAGCGCGAAGACCTGAAAGAAACTTTTGCTGGAGATATTATTGCTGTGGTAGGGTTGAAACATACCCGGACCGGTCACACGCTGTCTGATATAGACAACCCCATCGTCCTTGAATCAATGGAATTTCCAGATCCCGTCATCAGTGTGGCTATCGAACCCAGTTCTAAAGCTGATCAAGATGCGCTGAATGACGGTTTAATAAAGCTGGCAGAGGAGGATCCGACATTTCAGGTGAGATATGACCATGAGACTGGCCAAACAGTCATCTGGGGAATGGGTGAACTGCATCTGGAAATTATTGTTGACCGACTAAAACGTGAATTTAGAGTAAATGCCCATGTAGGAAAACCACAGGTGGCATATAAAGAAACTATTACTAAAACGGTAGACGTCAATAAGCGCTTTGTTCGTCAATCAGGCGGCAAAGGGCAGTTTGCCCATGTCGTTATTGAGCTGGCGCCAAATGAAAAGGGCGCGGGCTTTGTTTTTGAAAATAAAATTGTTGGCGGAGTTATTCCCAGAGAATTTATCGAGCCGGTGAAACAAGGTATCATTGAAGCATCAAAAAATGGTGTTAAGGCTGGATATCCAGTGGAAGATTTCATAGTAAAACTTCTTGATGGGTCTTATCATGAAGTAGATTCGTCAGAATTGGCATTTAAGATTGCCGGTTCAATGGCTTTTCAGGAAGCAGCAAAAAAAGCATCTCCAGTTTTACTTGAGCCAGTTATGGCAGTGGAGGTCGTTGTTCCTGAAGAATACCTGGGAGATGTAATGGGTGATTTAACATCTCGCAGAGGGCAGATTAAAGGTATGATGCCCAGAAACGATGCGCAGGTCTTGAAAGCATTTGTACCCCTTTCAGCGATGTTTGGATATGCTACAGACTTGCGGTCGATCACCCAGGGGCGCGCTGTTTTCACAATGCAATTTGATCATTATGATGCAGTTTCAGCGTCAGTTGAAGAAAAAATTCTTGGAAAATTCCAAGGCAAAGTGTAGGAGAAGAAGATGGCCAAAGCAAAATTTGAGCGCAAGAAGCCCCACGTAAACGTGGGCACCGTCGGTCATGTCGATCATGGCAAGACCACCTTGACCGCGGCGATAACCT
>DSDE01000480.1 GCA_011049095.1 Fidelibacterota bacterium | reverse complement strand
TTTAATTATGAAGAAAATCTGAAAGGATTGGATAGTTGATCCATTTCCTGCCTCAATCCTCTTTTGGCTCAGTTTCGGGGCATAGATTAAGTTGGAAAGCTTGTAATATTGTTCCCAGTGTTCTTGGGAAAATTCTCAATAGCATATTTTTGGATGATGCTGATGATAGTTTTCCCACAAGCTGCGCATTTTTTATGTATCTCAGTCGCTTTTTTCTATGAGAATGCGTGCAACGCCTAAGATATGATAGCTCTCACTGTTTTGGTAAACCTTCAAGAGGAGATACTGATTGGCTTTAAGATGGATTGAACTGCTTTTGTCGTTTATAAAAAACTGTTTGTCTGTAATACAGGATCGGACGGTGATGCCTTGCCCCCCTCTACAGACGTGATTAGAAAGAAATCGAGATAGGTATCACACTGAGCAGTGAGCTCCGCCAGCTCATCTTTGGTGAATCTTTCCGAATAGTAAGCCAGAACCCAAGGCATAAAGCGGTTTTTGATTTGGGGAAAATAGTAATTCAGATAAACTAATGTATTGGCCTCGATGAGCGCTGTTTCATTTTTAACAGGACTTATTTTATTGGTAAACGGATTGAGAAAATTGGGATAAATCACGTTCATCACATCATAAAGGGCATATTCCAAGCGGGGATTTTCCCGAAAGATTTGAAATAATTTGGCATTTAGGAGCTCATAATCAAGCATTCTCAGTCTCTTCAAAATCAAACTAAATAATATGTGCCACTGCAAAAAAGTGACAGACACTGCCGCCAAGAACAAAGAGATGCCAGATGGCGTGATTAAAAGGCAGTCTTTCCCAACTGTAGAAAATGGTTCCAAATGTATAGGATAGACCACCGCTAACCAGTAAGATAAGTGTTGCCGTTGATAGGGAGACCAGAAGCTGTCTGAAAATAATGACTACCAACCAACCCATTACAATATATATAAGGGTGCTCAATTTAGTAAATCTGTGAAAATAAAATGTTTTATAAAGGATACCGAGGATAGCCAGTCCCCAGATAATGCCAAAAATAGTCCAACCCCAGGCACCCCGCAGCGGACCCAGAAGAAAGGGTGTATAGCTTCCTGCAATCAGGATGTAAATAGCGGAGTGATCAATTCGCTGCAGGATACGGTTTATAGCAGGATGACTGATGCTATGGAAGAGTGTGCTGGCGAGGTAGAGGATGATGAGGGAACTGCCAAAGATGGTAAAACTGACCACATTCCAAGCATTGCCCCGCATTGAAGCAATTACAATGAGCAGCACGAGAGCGGCTATACTCAATAATACTCCCATTCCATGGGTTATACTATCAGCCAGACGCTCGGCTTTTTGCAGCTTAGTGTTTCTTTCAGTATTCATTGAGGACTTTCCTTTCATTAATATGATTATATAGCAGCCTTTCCGCTTCTGCAATCTGTTCGGGGCTAAAGGTGAAAAATTCGAAGAGGGCGGCTCTGGTTTTTTCTCTGTCTGCCATTTTCCAGGTACTGTTGCGGGTGCGGATTTGGACAAAATTTCCGTGAATATAGATAAAACGGTCATTTAATAGCCTGGAAAGGACGATTTCATGCATAGCTTCAAAGGATTCCAGCCAATGTTGCCTGAAAAGTGAGTCAGAAACTGGCTTTAATGAAAAGCGATATTTTTCCTGATAGTTGTCATTGTTATTTTGGAAGAGGGCGTATTGGTCATTTTCCAAATTTGTGATGCGATAATCGATTACGCCATTGCTGAATTGTACTGAAGCGCCATTTTTCGGCAGAGAGATGATTTCATATATGAGGTATCCTGGATCGGCAAAGCAGTGATGCCCCTGATAGTGACAAATAAATGCATAATGTGGAAAACTGCGTCTAGCCATCTTGCCTTCTATGGGCCAGGCTGGAATATGATTTTGGCGAAAAAGCTCAACGGCGCTATTGGTCAGTGAAAAGCAGGTTCCACCAGAGCCCAAATCTTCATTATCTCTAAAAACCGTCAACAGCTTTCTTGGTCTGTTTTCTGGCTCTAATGACAGTCTGAAAATTTTTGTGATGTTCTCATAAGGGAGATTTTTGAAATATTGCATAAGTATTTGGGGTGTGGGTCGGTTTGTGTACATCGCTTTATTCGTCTATAAGTTTAAGTAAAATATTACCATACTGAAATTTAAGTTTCAGGCGCACCGGGCGGGATGGACGTGTGTCTGACATCCAGATCCACATTTGATTTTCACCTTTGACAAGTGAGGCGATGGCTTCCGGCGTCGGCTCGTAAAGATTTGTCCAATTGTAATCATTATCAAACTGAATAAGTTCTTTTCGATTTAATTGTAGTGGCAAAATTCGCAGTGAATCCCGGTGTAGTATATGGAGATCTATTTGTGGCTCCCGAAAGTAGGTGGTATCCATCAGCATCATTAGCGCGCTGTATTCATCTCTAAGGAATATGGGATTGCTCATAGTATCCCTGCTAAAGATTTTCGTGCGATGATAGCGTCCTTCATTGATAATTTTTTTCCAGGAAATGGTGCTGTAATCCCGACTGTCAATGAGCACTGCAATTGTGTCGCGAATGGGAAAAAGGCGGTCCATAAGCCCTTGTGTTTTAAGAATAAATGTTGCTTTGAGAGTATCATCACTGATAATTTCCCGCTTAAGCAGAGCTTGCCCGGCGCTCATCCCCTGATAGATAAGTTGGTATCGCAAGTTTTGGCTAAGCGCCTCTTTAAAAGTTGTAAGTATAATAATAACAGATAGAATGTATAGAAAAGAATTATGCGCGCGCTTCATTTTGGGTATCAATTTTCATTTGCTGCAGGTATAGCTTTTGGTAAACCAGACATTCATCAAGAAGCTGGCTATGGGTTCCCTGACAGACAATTTGTCCTTTATCCAGGACGATGATTTGCCGGGCTGCACGGATGCTGCTGAGGCGATGGGCAATGATGAGGGTTGTCCGCCCCAGCATTAATTTTTCAAGGCTTTCTTGAACCAGCCTTTCTGACTCATTGTCGAGGGAAGATGTTGCTTCATCGAGAATAAGAATAGGCGGGTTACGCAGAATAGCCCTGGCGATGGAGATGCGCTGTTTTTGTCCGCCACTTAGCTTGACGCCCTGATCGCCGACGATGGTATCCCAGCCTTCTTCCAGTTCTTCTATAAATGAAGTCGCGTTGGCAATTTCAGCGGCTTTGAGAATATCAGATTCATCGGCCTCAGGGCTGCCATAGGCGATATTTGCCCTTATTGTGTCATTAAAGAGTATGACATCCTGGCTGACAATGCCCACAAGCCGCAACAGGCTTTCCCGCCGGATTTTAGACAGGGGAGTGCTGTCAATTTCGATGATGCCACTTTCAGGAGAATAGAAGCGGATCATCAGGTCAGCGATGGTTGATTTGCCGCTGCCGCTGGAGCCGACCAGCGCTAATGTTTCACCCTTTTCCAGACTGAAACTGATATTTTGCAGGACAAGCTGGGTGTCATAGCGAAAACTCACATTCCGAAAGGCAATTTCAGAATTAAATTCCATTTTCTCGATGGCGTCTAGGTCTTCATCAGGCTGAATCGGCTCGTCAAGGACGCTGTAGATTCTTTCTGCGGCAGCCATTCCATTCTGAATGATGGCGTTGACATCTGTAAGCTGTTTCAAAGGCTGGAAGGTGGAGAAAAGCAGCACCATATAACGGATAAAATCTTCAGAATCAATACCATCGCTGCTAAAAACCAGCCTGCCGCCAATAGCAAAAAGTAAAACACCAGCCATGACGCCGATCATTTCGCTTAAAGGTGAGCTAAAGGCCTGTAAAATTTGCTGGCGATACTGCAGCCGAAAGTATCGGTGGGTATTTTTTGTAAAGCGTTCAATCTCCGCTTCTACCCGATTGAAGGTTTTAATCAGGCGAATTCCGCCAAACATCTGATGCAAAATAGCAGTAATCTTGCCAATTTGATTAAAGCTGCGGCGGCCTTTTCGTCGAATGGAGGCGCCAACTTTCACAAAAACCAGAGCAAAAACAGGAAAAATAAGAAAGACCCATAGGGTAAATTTCCAACTGATGATAAAAAGCAAAACAATAATGAAAAGGATGTTCAGTGGCTCAATGAAGAGTTTTCCAAAAAAGACCATAATCGCCTGCCGATATCCGGTGACGTCATTCATAATGATAGAGATAAATTCGCCACGTGTGCTGCGGTCGAAATAGCTCATCGTCTGTCGGGAAATGTGGGCGTATAGCTGATTGCGCATATCATTTATGATGCTGAGGCTAATGCGGGCAAAGAGGATGTTTTTTAGGTAGAGAAAAATATTTTTCAGCGCAAAGACAATCAAAATGATGATTGCCAGGCGGTTCAGAGCTGCAACAGGATCAAGTCCGGCAATCATGGAGCGGGTAATATTTTTCAGAAAGTCATTGACGGAATGGACTTTTACTGTGGCAACAGCTTCTTCTGGTGAAAAAACCGTCTGAATCAGTGACGCGACAATCCAGAGTGTGGCAGCATTAAGAGATACATAAAGGAATGAAAGCAGCAGAGCCGGAATACTAAGTTTCCAATAGCCCAGAGCTGTTTTGACAAATCTTCTAAACACGAGGCTATTATTCCGCAGCAGTATCTGGTTTCAGTGTGTCCGGTTTTATTTCATTCTGTCCGTTTTTTTCTAGAGTATGTCCAAGGAGTTCCAGCATCTCATTGACAAAGATGAATTCTATATCGCGGATGACTTCCTGGGGAATCTCTTCCAGGTCTTTGCGGTTGCGCTCTGGCAGGATCACTTTTTTTAGACCGGCCCGGTGGGCGGCAATCACTTTTTCTTTAATACCCCCAACAGGAAGCACATTTCCTCGAAGGGTAATCTCACCGGTCATACCAATATTATCCAAAACTTTTCTGCCGCTGAGAACTGATACGATGGCGGTCAGGAGGGTCACACCGGCTGAGGGGCCGTCTTTGGGAATTGCGCCAGCCGGGATGTGAATATGAATATCATATTTGGAATGAAAGTCCTCAGCGACAGAGAGAGTTTCAGCATTGGCCCTGATAAAACTCAGGGCTGCCTGAGCGCTCTCTTTCATCACATCGCCCAGTTTGCCAGTGAGGAGCAGACCGCCTTTACCGGGCATCTTGCTTGCCTCAATAAAGAGAATATCTCCGCCTACTGCTGTGTAAGCCAGTCCGATTGCGATACCTGGCCGCACCATCCGCTCTGCCACCTCGCCGAAATAGCGGGATTTTCCCAAATAGTGAGCCACATTGCGGGCTTTTAATTTTTTTACGTGGCGCTTTTTTTCCACTTTTTCCCGAGCGACTTTGCGGCAGATATTGGCGATTTCCCGTTCAAGGTTGCGCACGCCTGCTTCACGTGTATAGTTATTGATAAGCTCCTGTATCGCTTCATCGGTGAAATGGAGATCGTTCGCATCCAGGCCATGTTCGCTTATCTGTTTAGAAATTAAAAATTTGCGGGCGATATTAAGCTTTTCCGGCAAAGTATAGCCGGGAAATTCCAGAATCTCCATTCTGTCTTTCAGGGGGCCGGGAATGGGATCATACCAATTGGCAGTGGCGATGAACATTACATTTCTCAGGTCAAAGGGGACTTCTAAATAGTGATCGCTGAAGCTGAAATTTTGCTCGGGGTCCAAAACTTCTAATAGAGCGCTGCTGGGGTCGCCTCTGAAATCTGAACCAAGTTTGTCTATTTCATCCAGCATAAAGACTGGATTATTGGAGCCGGCTTTTTTCAAACCCTGGATGATACGACCCGGCAAAGCGCCGATATAGGTGCGGCGATGACCGCGAATTTCAGCTTCATCTCTGACGCCTCCTAAAGACATTCTGTAGAATTTTCGTCCCATTGAGCGGGCGATTGATTTGCCCATAGAGGTTTTGCCCACGCCGGGAGGGCCAATAAAGCAAAGTATGGGTCCCTTTACTACTGAGTTTTTATCTTTGGCCATTTTAAGCTTTCGAACCGCCAGGTATTCGAGAATTCTGGTTTTCACCTTTTCTAAGCCGTAGTGGTCTTCTTCTAAAATGAAGTTGGCGTTGACGGTATCAACTTCATCTTCCGTGGATTTGCTCCAGGGCAGGTCGGTAAGCCATTCCAGATAGGTTCTGCTGACGGTGTATTCCGGCGACTGCGGTGAGATTTTTTCCAATCGGGTTAATTCTTTTTGGGCTACCGTTAAAACCTCTTCCGGCAAACCTGCAGCCTCGATTTTTTTCCGCAGCTCCTGGTTTTCCATTCCGATCTCATCTTCTCCCAGCTCTTTTCGAATCGCTTTGAGCTGTTCCCGCAGATAATACTCACGCTGATTGCGGCTGATATTATCTTGTACCTCCGACTGGATTTTTTCACCGATTTCCAAACGCTGGATCTCTTTATTAAGGAGCAGAGCGCCTTCTGTCAGCCGTTTTTGAACATTCATCATTTCCAGAATGGACTGTTTTTCATGGACGGGAAGGTTTACCAGTGAGATGATTCGGTCCACCAGTCGGCCCGGCTCATTAATGTTACCGATTATTCCGATATGCTCTTCACTGAGATACTGGGTTTTTTTCACCAGGTTGATAAAAATTTTCCTAAGGTTAACGGTCAAGGCTTCAGTTCGCAAATCGTGAATAAATTCCTCTTTTTCTCGCTGCACTTCGGCAAGATAATAGGGGTCTTCCTGTGTAATATTCAGAATTCTGACTCTTTCAATGCCTTGAACGATTGCGCTTTTACTCTTATCAGGCATATCAAAAATTTTTAGAATCTGAGCCAAAGTGCCCACTTCATAGAGGTCTTCGGTTTTTGGATTTTCAACCGCTCCATCTTTTTGGGCTACAACGACAATGGTTTTGGGCCGGCCACTGAGCTTTTCCAGGAGTCGCAGGCTACGGTCTCTGCCAATGTATAGCGGGATTACCTGCTGAGGGAATAAGGTGGTATTCCGCAGGGGCATTACTGCAATCTCATGTGGGCTGTTAAAAGCATCGGCGATACTCGTATCGGGGGGTTGAATATAGTCATAATCTTTAGCGCTCATTATCTTCCTCCAATTCTTCAAACGGAAAATCATCTGTTTGTTTGTCGTCAGAATCGTTTAAAAATTTTGATGTGTTTATGATTTTAAATGATTTAACGGCTTTTTGATTGCCAAAAAAGATAAGCAGTGTGCGTACAGTCCGCAGGGTGACAGCTTCGGATGCTTCCTGGCTGATGCGGGCTACACCAGGCCAATAGCCGTTTTTAAGGCGAACTTCATCAAGCCAGCGCAGCATTTTCATGATTCTTTTATCACTTCGGGTATAATCAAAGCGGGTCAAGATTTCCAAAACCCGCAGTGTGCCGCCCCGGTATGATTTTATTTCGTCGTATCCATATTCAAGAAAATCCCAGACCTGCTTTCCTGCCAGGATACCGCCTTTGTTTTCATCCATAATATGGTTAAGAATGAATTCGGCGCCGGTCAGGACTTTTTGGCGTTTGCGCATCACTGAGTGGTTGCTGCAGGCGCTTAGTACTTTCAGTGTGAGCCAGATATCACTGTGCTCATCGGCGGTTCCCCAGCCGCCATCTTCATTCTGCATTCGAATAAGAGAGCGAATAGCTTTTTCCAAAAAACGATTGCCTTCAAAATCATAGCGACAAAGCGTCTCTATGATATAAACACTCAGATAGAGCGGCCCAGGGAAAAGACTGTTTTCCTGCTGGTGTTTCAAAACGAAAATCACGCTGTCACGAACGGCATTCATGCGTTTATGGCAACCAAAATCCCAGGCTTCTGCCAGAATGGATGTAACAGTCTGCAGTGCCTGAATTATCTCTTCTTTTTTTCTGGGAGGGTGGCTGCGATATTGAGATTCCAGTTTTTCCAGTGTATAGAGAAGTCGCCTTCTCTCTTTTGATTCGATAAGTTTTCTTTTGTGGATGCTGTATTCGTTGGACAAAGGGTCTAAATGGAGGACAGTTTTAGCAAGATCAAAGCGGATGCGGGGATTACGGCTTTGCTGTAATAATTCAATAGGGTTTGGTTCATATTTTTTAAACCATTCAAGATGCTGCAGTGAAATTTCACTATCTTCCATTATTTTTCCTTCAGTTATCAGGATTTTGTCTCTTATTTGCGCCATATTGAGCTGCTTGTCTCAATGCTTCTATAGCTTGCTGCGGGTCTGCTACGCCATATACGGCATTGCCAGCTACGAGAATGTCAGCGCCGGCTGCCGTGATTTCTGTGATATTCTGCAAGTTAACTCCCCCATCAACTTCAATCAAAAAGCTGTCAGGGGAATGATCATCCCGAATTTGTTTTAGCGCTGTGATCTTATTTATCATTTGGGGTATAAATCTTTGTCCGCCGAAGCCAGGATTTACCGTCATCAGCAAAACATAATCCAGATCAGGCAGCAGGTGCTCTAATACTGAAAGTGATGTGGCGGGATTGAGGACAAGCCCTGCCTTGATATTTTGGCGCCTGATCTCTGAAAGAAGCCGCTGACTGTGGGTAACTGCCTCTACGTGAACAGAGAGCCAGTCTGCTCCGGCATCGATATAGGCTTGGTAAGTATTTTCTGCATTGACAATCATCAGGTGAATATCCAACGGCAAGTGGCTTAGCTTTTTCAATTGTGTGATGATTGGCGGTCCAAATGTCAGATTAGGGACAAAATGTCCGTCCATAACGTCCAGATGCAACATGTCTGCGCCGCCTTTTTCAGCCATTTCCACAGCTTTTGCCAAATGCAGAAAATCAGCAGAAAGCAGACTGGGAGCTATTTTTACTGTCGCTTTCATTGAGCTGCACTTTCAGATGAAATTGAGAGCACCTGTTCTTCAGCATGATATGAGCTGCGGACAAGGGGGCCAGATTCAACAGTGAGGAAACCTTTTTTCAGCCCATATGCACGATAGTTTTCAAATTCAGCGAGTGTGACGTAACGATGGACAGGCCAATGCGTGCTTGTAGGCTGAAGGTATTGGCCGATGGTAAAAATATCTGCGCCATAGGCAAGCGCATCATCCATAAGCTGCAAAATTTCTTCATTGGTCTCGCCAAGGCCGGCCATAATTCCCGTTTTAGTGCGAAAACCTTGTTTGTGGGCCCTTTGGAGCACTTGCAATGACTGTATGTAATCTGCCTGGGGGCGAATCTGGCGATATAGACGGGGGATTGTTTCCAGGTTGTGAGCTAAAATATCTGGTGCAGCATTAAGCACAGTTTGCAGAGCCTGCTGGCTGCCCTGAAAGTCAGGAATCAATGTTTCAATTGTGCATAAAGGAATACTTTGCCGGATTGCATTAATGGTATCTGCCCAAATGGAAGCGCCACCATCTGTCAGCTCATCCCTGTCCACTGATGTGATTACTACATGGTTTAAATTCATCAGTTTGACCGCTTTTGCCACACGCTGAGGCTCTTCTTTGTCAGTTGGTCTAGGACGCCCTGTTTTTATAGCGCAAAAGCTGCAGCTTCGTGTGCAAATATCTCCCAGGATCATAATGGTTGCTGTCTGCCGGCTCCAGCAATCTTCCATATTGGGACATCTGGCTGACTGACATACAGTATGCAGGTGGTATTCATTTACGATAGATTTAAGCTGACGGTAATTCTTGCCGCCAGGAATTTTTATTTTCAACCAGTTCGGTTTTGAACTCGATCGCACTGTGCTCACGCACCCTCCACTTTTCAAGTGTGTAAGTTAAGCTTTTTTATATATGATTAATAAGCTAAAAATCTCTATCCGTCTTTTCTCTATCTGGACTTCATATTTTATTGCATCATAATTTATATTAGTGAGAAGAGTTATTTTCTAAGCCACTGTTCAGGGTTTAGCTTAGATTTTGAATCCCATATTTCAAAATGGAGAATGTGTCCATCCCAGGAGCCAGAATCACTGACGATGGCGATTTGCTGCCCACTTTCAACATATTCATTTTCACGGACAGAAATACCGTCGATATGGGAGTAAACTGTATAGAAATCTTCTCCATGGTGAATGATGATGGTATTACCAAAACCCCGCAGCCAGGTGACATAGGTAACAAGGCCGTCCATTACGGCTGTAACTTCAGCATTTTTTGCCGTGCGAAATTCTATGCCGGTATTTTCGGTGTAGATATTAAGGATGGGGTCTTTGTAGCGTCCAAATCGCGTGCTGATCTTGCCTTCTACAGGCCAGGGCATTTTTCCTTTGAGTTCGCTGAATTTTTTTATAGTCTTATCAGGTGATTTCCTCAAGGCTCTTTGGCGTTCTAGCTCAGCGAGCCTTTTTTGACGCTGGGTTTGAAGATTTTGTATAATCTGTTGAATCTGGTCTCGTGAATTTTCCTTATCTTTCAGGTTTTGAGCAAGCAATTTGCCATCGCGCCTGATAGTGTTGAGTTGTTTTTTTCGGTCATTCCGCAGAGCAGCCAGCTCCTTTTCCTGCTGGTTTTGGGCTTCTATATTGCGGCGTATGGATTCTCTTTCTGCAATAATCGCTTTTCGTTGAGATTCCAGGCTTTCCATAAGCTCGCGAATATGAATGAAAAGTTTACGGTCAGATTGGTTGATTGCTGTAATATACTTTATTCTATAGAAGAGCTGATTTATATCTTTAGCTTCAAAGAGGAGGTGCATCCAGTCGTCTTGATGTGATTTATAGGTGCGGATAACCCTGCGGCGATAACGTTCTAATAGTGTGTCTTTAACAGTCGTCGATTGGTTTAGTTCATGGGTCAGTTTTTGCAAAAGGTCCTGCCTAAGCTGGAGGTCTCTTTTTAGATAGCTGAGCCGCTGCCTTAATAGACTTATCTGCATTTCTGTGGCCTCAAGCTCATCTAAGAGATTGGTCTCTTTGCTCTTTTGATTTTCCATTCGTTTCTGAAGCTGGATTATCTCTTGTTCAAGTTGACGAAGGTCCTTAGTTTGCTGTTCGATTTTTTTCTCTATCTCGATACTTGTTTCTCCAAATAATGTTGTGCTCCTAAAAAACACAAGAAAAAGGATAAAGGCGTATAAAAAGATTTTCATTGCGTTAAATTATTGGCAATTTTATGATTTCCCAAGTACTTTCACTTGACAGTCGTAAACAGTTTATCTATTTTCTTTTCATGAATGGAGGTAAAAATGAGTTCAGTTATGTGGAGTCATATTTTCAAAAAGAAGCAGTCAGAAGAGGAACGTAAACTCCAGGCGCTGCAGTCAGTAAATATTTTTCAGGGGCTTACAGCAGGTGAGCTAAAAGAGGTAGAGGCGGCTACCTACACCCGCCAATATCGGTTGGGAGAATATATATTCCGCAAGGGTAACCCTGGTAATGGAATGTATATCATCCTTCAGGGCAAGGTTATTATTTTTAATGATACAGGGAGCGGGATGGAAAAGGGGAATATTTTAGCTTCAGTAGAAGAAGGCAATTTTCTCGGTGAGTTTTCCCTTCTTGATGAAGCGCCCCGCAGCGCCTCGGCTTATTGCAGCGAAGATACGGAGGCCATTACATTTTTTCGTGGTGATTTATTGGATATTCTGAATCGGAAACCTTTGTTGGGCAGCAAAATTATTTTAAATGTAGGTAGAGCGCTCAGCGAAAGGTTGCGGGCAGCTAATCGACGGCTACAGGAGTGTGAAGATAGACTGGAGCATAAAAATGACTGACAATCAAAAGTTTATTATTAAACTTATGGTGTTTATTGGCAGTGTTTCAGCATTTATCTATTTTTTGCCCAAGCTATCCTCTATCATTATGCTGCTGCTTTTAAGCACCATATTTTTTACGATTATGGACCCCTTGGTGGATAAACTGGAACGCCTTAATATCAGTCGAGGTATTTCTGCATTGATAATTATTGTTTTGATATTCTTTTTTTTAGGGCTTGGTATCTATTTCCTTATACCCCATATCGATGCCGCTCGTATTGGTATAACAGAGCGTCTTAGCGGCACAAGCCTGAGAGTGCAGCTTGTGGAATGGCATGAAGCACTGCAAAATCATATTCCCTTTCCGCTGGATGATGAGCTTCCCGATAAGATTACTGATATTGTTACTGATTTTATGCAGCATAAACTGCCAGGCTATCTTTTGGAAATCTCATTGGGAATCGGCAGTTTCTTATCAAGCTTCTTTATGATTGTGTTTATCACCTTTTTTATGCTAAAGGATGAGAGATCAATTAAGAAGGCAATCATCCGCATTGTACCAAACAAGCATTTTGAATTATCCCTAAATCTGCTTTATAAAATCCAGGAGCAGCTTTCCAGCTATCTGCAGGGACAGTTTCTGGCAGCGATGACAGTTGGAATTCTATCAAGTATTGGCTTATTGACCATCAACGCGGTTTTTGATGCAAAAATCTCCTATGCTGTGGTTATAGGTGTCTGGGCTGGATTGGCAAACCTTATTCCGTATGTTGGGCCTGTTGCCGGCGCGATTCCTGCAATCTTAATTGTTTTATTTAGCCAGCCAGATAATATGTTCATCGCTATTATTGCCATCATAGCAATGTTTATGGTGGTGCAGTTTATTGACAATACGCTGGTGAGCCCATTTGTGGTGGGTCGCAGTGTCAATATGCATCCATTAACGGTATTTTTAGTATTGATAATTGGCGGAAACCTGATGGGTCTTTTGGGAATGATGTTTGCTGTTCCGATGGCGGGCATTATCAAGGTGACTGTGAGTGAGATTCTGATTAATGCTGTAAAGTATAAAAATTAGTTTTATCGTGGCGCTGTTTCGATAAACATCAGAACAGCATTATGAAAATAGAGATATACCTGTTTGTCAATATCTAAGTAAATCCATAACTGATAATCAATGGATGAGCCGGAGTGAATTTTTTTCAGCTTATGGGGCTCGCCGATCTTTTCTCTCACTTCTGAGCTAAGCATTCCGGTTTTTATCTCATTATTTTTTTCCTGCATTTTAAAGCTGGCATAGTGTTCTTCTTGCATTTTGAGAAAAATTGATCCTGCTGATTCCCGGGCCTGGCTGCTTTTTAGCCACTCAATTTTCTTATTGGCCTCATTGATGTAATTAGTTGCTATTTCCTGGATTCTTTTATCGGCCAGGAGAGCATTTCGGAGCGAATTTTTAGCCATCTGCAGGTCATTTTCTTCCACCGCTCGATTCAGATCACTAATGTGCCCGGCAGCGATTTCCTGACGCATCAGTGATATTGCCGGATTAAGTTCAGGGTCCTGGCTTTCTGCTTTTTCCAGATAGATAGCCGCCCGTGAAAACAGGCCATATTGTATGAGTGAGCGTGCTCTGTAAAGATTGATTTGAGCTTGCACCGGTTCTAAAAATCCTCCAAGAATTGGAGAAAGCTCAACAGCGCTGATAATCAGTCGCTCTGCCTGCTCTAGATCGCCTTCCCGAAGGTAGCGCATTGCTTCAAAGGCAAAGATTTCTGCGATGTAAGCGCGTTGGCGAAGGGCTTGATAGCGAAGTTTGGTATTTTTCGACCGGGCTGCAATTTCATAAAAATTTAGTGCATCGAAAATTCGGTAGGCAATAAGGGCGCTGTTGCCTTTTTCATAGTATTCGGCAAACTGCATAGAGTCGCAATAGTTGATAAACTTCTGGGCCAATGATGTGCGCATACTTCGGGGAAAACTTTGCTGATAGGCGGTAAATTGCTGTTTTGCTTCAAGGTATCTTCTTTCTGAAAGAAGAATCCTGGCGCTGCTGCCGGCACTTTTTTTTCCACCTAAAACCAATGAAACGTGGATGCCAGCTCCCAGAGCTGCTGGGTGAAAAGAGAGAACAGGTGTGAGACGAAAAGGGTCTTGCAGTGTAAACCGGCTTTGTGAATAGAAGAGATGTGCGCCGATGGCAAGTTGGGTAAAAGATTCCCTGCCGGCGCTTAGATACGAGATGGATATATCATAACGCTGGCTGTATCCATACATATTAATTGCTTTTGTGCCGGCTGCGTTTTTATAGAAAGTGCCATATCCGAGGCTTCCGGCATATTGAAAGCTGAATAGGAGCCACTGCCAGGGCTGATAAAGGAGTGTATTAGCGAGGGAGATTTCGTACCATTCCGGCTGATACCTGTAGTAAGCGCCGCTCACCTGACGGTTTTGCCAACCTTCGTTAAGCCCTGCTGGAATGGGCGCGATATAAGCATGAAGACCGATGCCAATGAGATAATCAAGGTAGTTTTGATCAAGGAGCAGTCTTAATAAATTTGCACGGACAGGATAGAGGTCCAGAACTATCAGTGTTCGGGAAAGCTTATCAGCAGCAGCAGTGAGTGTTGTTTCAGTGCTGTCAAATATAAAAAGATCAGGATTATAAGTATTAAAATTGAATCCATTTAATCCATAAATAGCGGTGCTGCCTCTGAAATCAAAGAACTTATACTGTACTGGTTCCCGAAATGTCATAAGCGGTAACGGATTGATATGGCGCAGGCTATTTCTAAAAATGCCCATATCGGGGTAGAAATTGTCTGCTGAATAAAGCGAGTTGCTAATCAGAAGGAGCAGCATTCCTATCCAGTTTCTTTTCATCAATGTGAATTTAGGAATCTCAATCTCTTAATGCGAATAAAATGAACGGCTTATTTCGACTTAGCAGCTTTTATGTATCACGATTTAAAGATTATGGGGTCTGATATGTCACCAAAACAATATTATCCCGACCGTCTGTTGCGCCTGGCGTCTGCTGTCGGTTATTCAGACGACGTGCCTCGTAGGGGATTTTGTCGGCCAAATATTTCTTCAGCTCACCCACGGTCAGCATATTGTCTTTATTTGTATTGGCTTCTCCTTGAATACCTTTTAAAAAGTAATAGGTATATAG
>DSDE01000301.1 GCA_011049095.1 Fidelibacterota bacterium | reverse complement strand
GACCTACTCCGTTCAGCTATTACAGCAATCTATCCTGTTCCTGAATCCGGAAGCTCTCAGATCTGCTCACATTCTAAAAAATGATGAAATGGCTGTCGTACAATTTTGATTGATAATCAAATATGAGAAGGAAAAGGCCGGTTTTTTACCGGCCTTTTCTTTTAAATGCAGGTAAATTATTCTTTTCTACACCCATAGTTAGACTTTAAATTAATATTATGAGAAATAAACAATATTTTAGAATGCTGTGCTTGGTCAGTATCCTGCTTTTCCTTGTTGCCTGCCCAAAAAAGGAACTTAAAGTCCAGAACAATAATGAATCTACGCTGTCTTTATCAGGTGCCAGCATCAGTTGGGGAAATGAAGAGCCAGATACGATGAGAGCCACACTAGCGCTGCAGGTATCAAATCCAACAGTTAAAATTGACCTCCCAGAAATCCGTGAATACGGCAAATTAAAAGTCGTGCTCGTATATAGTGCCACCAGCTATTTTCTATATAAGGGCGAACCAATGGGTTATGAATACGAGCTGCTCCGCCGGCTGGCTAATGACCTCACGCTTGAACTGGAAATTGTAATGGCAAAAGATATTAATGAAGTTTTTGAAATGCTCAATGACGGACGGGGAGACCTAGTGGCCCATGGCCTGACAATCACCCGAAAACGAGCCCAATTGGTGCAATTTACCGTTCATCACAGTTTAACCAAACAAGTATTGGTACAGCGGAAACCTGATAATTGGCGCAAGATGAAACTTCACGAAATTGAAGCATCTCTGATACGGGACGCAGTTAATCTCATCGGAGAAAAAGTATATGTCCGTCAAAATACAAGCTATTACACGCGCTTGATGAATCTAATGGATGAAATCGGCGGCGATATACAGGTTGAAATTGTATCCGGCACCGTCTCTACCGAAGAGCTGATCCGCCAGGTCGCAGAGGGTCAGATTGAATACACTATCAGTGATGACCACATTGCTTTGATCAATGCAGCCTATTATCCTGTCCTGGATGTGGATACACCCATCAGCTTCAGCCAGCGCCTGGCCTGGGCTGTGAGAAAAAACTCTCCTCTTCTTTTAGAATCTGTCAACACCTGGATCGACAGCATGAAAAAAGAAACGGACTATTACGTCATCTACAATAAATACTTCAAAAACACCCTTGCTTTTCGTTCTAGGCAACGCAGTGATTTCTTTGTAAATAGAGATACGGGGCAGATTTCTCCATACGATTCTCTCATAAGGGCTCAGGCTCAGGAGCTGGAATGGGATTGGCGCCTTTTTGCCTCTCTCATTTATCAGGAATCTATGTTTAATCCCAAATCAGAAAGCTGGGCCGGCGCTAAGGGACTTATGCAGCTTATGCCAGGAACAGCCAGACAATATGGCGTTACCGACAGAAGCGACCCTGTGCAAAGTATCCGTGCCGGCACCCAATATCTCCATGACCTGCATGATGCCTGGTACAAGACTCTTGGCGACTCACTGGAAGCCATCAAATTTGCTATGGCCAGTTATAATGCCGGGCAGGAACATGTAAAAGATGCCCGTAGGCTTGCTGAAAAATTTGGCAAGAATCCAAACATCTGGTATGAGCACGTCGAGAATGAAATCCTGAAATTGTCTGATAAAAAATACTATAATGACATTGTTGTGCTAAGGGGATATTGCCGAGGTGAAGAGCCCTATAAATACGTTCGGGAAATTTTTGACCGCTATGAACAATACAAACAATTTGTAGAAAAATAAAGCTTATTGGCAAAATCAATGCTTTCCCACTTCTATTCTTTTTGAATCTGCAGCGAATATTCATAAATTTTGATCTGATGAATTGGAGGATTTGAATGAAAAATATTTGTGTGGTTGGAACCGGATATGTCGGTTTGGTATCAGGAACAGGATTGGCTGATTTTGGGAATAATGTCGTGTGTGTAGATATCAATAAAGAAAAAATTGACATGCTTCTAAATGGAAAAATTCCCATTTATGAGCCTGGTCTGAAGGAGGTCCTTGACAGAAATGTACAGGCAGGACGTCTCAGCTTTAGCACCGAAGTTGATAAAGCCATTCAAGCAGCCGATGTAGTCTTCAGCGCTGTTGGCACACCTCCCGGAAAAGGTGGCGAAGCTGACCTGGATGCCGTCTGGAAAGTTGGTGAGACTTTTGCCAAAAATCTCAACAGCTATAAAATTTTTGTTAATAAGTCAACCGTCCCCGTAGGTACCGGTAAAAAAGTCTATCAACTAATTTCTGAAAAGAAAAATAACACTGTTGGCTTTGATGTGGTGAGCAATCCGGAATTTCTGCGGGAAGGCTCTGCCGTCGGTGATTTCCTTAGACCCGATCGTGTCGTCATCGGCAGCTCGTCTGCCAAAGCCGCTGAAATCATGAAAGATGTCTATCGCCCTCTCTACCTGCGGGAAACGCCCGTTGTAGAAACCAACATCGAAACGGCAGAATTAATCAAATACGCCTCAAATGCCTTTTTAGCAGTAAAAATCACTTTTATCAATGAAATTGCTAATCTATGCGATATTGTAGGCGGAGATGTGCATATTGTCGCAAAAGCAATGGGCCTCGACGGACGCATCAGTCCGAAGTTTCTCCACCCGGGTCCTGGGTACGGTGGAAGCTGCTTTCCAAAAGACACACTCGCCCTGACGCAGATTTTTCGCGAACATGGCATTTCCACAAAACTGGTAGAAGCCGCCGTTGAAGTCAATGAAAATCAGAAACGGCTTGTTGTAGGAAAAACTAAACAGCTCCTTCCTGATCTTAAAGATAAAACTATTGCCATTTTAGGCCTGAGCTTCAAGCCCAATACCGATGACACCAGGGAATCACCGGCAAAGACCATCATTCCCATTCTTGAAGATGCCGGCGCTCACGTTCAGGTTTTTGACCCGGTGGCTATGGAAGATTTCCGCCGTGATTTCCCCAAGCTGGATTACCGCATCAGCCCCTATCACGCCGCAGAAAACGCCCACGCCATCGTTTTGCTCACCGAATGGAATGAATTTCGCGATATGAATCTTGAGAAACTGAAAAACACGATGATTGAGCCAAATTTTATCGACACCCGTAACGTCTATAATAAGCGCATTATGAATTCCCACGGCTTTCGCTATGTCGGTATGGGCCGGAGCTTGATAGACTGATGCCATTTCATTTTGAATCAACACAGATTCCCGAGGTTATTCTGATAAAACCGAAAGTTTTTGGCGACGAACGGGGCTATTTTCTCGAAAGCTATCATGCCAAAGATTTTGCAGCGGCGGGGATTCCCTACGCCTTTGTGCAGGATAATCAGTCACTTTCCAAAAAAGACACACTTAGGGGACTGCATTTTCAGGCGGCTCCCCATTCGCAGGGAAAACTGGTGCGGGTTGTGCAAGGCGCCATTTGGGATGTGGCTGTGGATATCCGCCCCAATTCGCCCCATTTTGGGAAATGGACGGCCCACGAACTCAGCGATAGCAATCACTGCCAGTTATTTATTCCTGAAGGTTTTGCCCATGGCTTTCTCGTTCTCAGCGATACGGCTTTGGTGCAGTACAAAACCAGCAGCTTTTACGCGCCTGATTTTGACCGCGGCATCGCTTGGAATGATCCAGAAATTGCCATTCCCTGGCCGGTGAAAAATCCCCTGCTTTCACCGAAAGACCAAAAACAACCCTTGCTGAAGGAGCTGAAATTTGACTAAGAAAAAACTCCTCGTCACCGGTGGCGCCGGATTTATCGGTAGCAATTTTATCTGGCAAACCTTAGAAACCAGGTCTGATTATGATATCTGGAACCTGGACAAACTCACTTATGCCGGCAATCTGGAAAACCTTAGCGGCATCGAAGAAAAATATCCCGGCCGCTATCATTTTGTGAAAGGTGATATCGCTGACGAGAATTTCATTCATCAGCTATTTGAGAAAGAAGCATTTGATGAAATTATCAATTTCGCTGCCGAATCGCACGTTGACCGTTCTATCCATTCTGCAACGCCCTTTATTATCACCAATGTACTGGGCACGCAGATATTGCTTGATGCTGCTCGCAAATTTAGCGTGAGAAAATTTCTCCAGGTAGGTACCGATGAAGTTTATGGCAGCTTGGGTGACACGGGCTATTTTACCGAAGAGACACCCCTCCAGCCCAATTCGCCCTACTCCTCAAGCAAAACCGCCGCAGACCTGCTGGTGCGAGCCGCTTTTCACACCCACGGAATGCCGGTCCTCACCACCCGCTGCTCTAATAATTACGGACCCTACCAATTCCCGGAAAAACTCATACCGCTGATGATTTCCAATGCCCTCGGCGACAAAGCGCTGCCCGTTTACGGTGATGGAATGAACATTCGCGACTGGCTCCACGTCAAAGACCACTGCGATGCCATTCTCACCGTTTTGGAGAAAGGACAATTCGGTGAAGTTTATAATATCGGCGGCAATAACGAATGGGCCAATATACACATTGTCAAAAAAATTCTGGAACTCCTCGGCAAGTCAGAATCACTTATTACTTATGTCAAGGACCGTCCGGGACACGACCGCCGCTATGCCATTGATGCTTCCAAAATCAAACGGGAATTGGGCTGGGAGCCGTCCTACACGTTCGAAACCGGCATTCAGGAGACGATTGACTGGTATGTGGAACATCACGATTGGTGGCTGCGTATCAAATCCGGTGAGTATCTTAATTATTACAAACAGCATTACGAGATGGAGCTGTGAGCTCTTTTCCTATAAAAAGATTAATACACAAAGCTGATATGTCCAATAAATCAGGTCTTACAGACGTTCAAAAGCTGCCTTCCTATCTCAAGCCTAAACGTAAATTTCATAAAAAAGGGAATGAATTTGACCGGTCATAAGAAATATCTTTTCAAGTATGTGATACTTGCCGTCTTTATTCTTTGTAGTATAGCGCCGGCACAGGTTTCACGCATTGATTTTCTCAAAGAAAAAGAGGACGCCCGTGCTAGACAAAATACAGAAAGCGCCATACAGGAAAACGAATTTCAGAAGGCACGGCTTCAAGCCAGGAAAGATGCGGCCAAAGGACTAACAATTTTAAATGCAATTGGTGAACCCATTGATACTGACAAATACATATTGGGACCCGGTGATATTATTGGTGTTAATATTATTGGATCACAAGCCGCCTATTTTGAATTATTGGTAGGGCTGAATAATCACATAGACATTCCCGGAATTGCTTCTATCAACGTTAAAAACCTGACAATACGCCAATTGGAAACCGAAATCAAAACTGTTTTAAAGCGTCAGCTAAAGGTAGATAAAATCTCCGTCCAGCTCATTGATGCCCGGCTGATGAAAATCTACTTAAGCGGCGCCTTTGAAACACCGGGCGCATTTTCAGTAAAGGCCACTGAAAGGGTGATGGATGTCATTCAGCGATTTGGCGGTCTTGATCCGCTGGCACGTTTGGATAAGATTGAAATCCGTCACACCGATTCTACAACGACAACTATTAATGGCTTTGCCTATTATCTCGATGGCGATATGGCTGAGAATCCCTTTCTACAAAGTGGCGATTTGGTTTTTATTCCCAAAGCAAAACTTTCCAAAGAAACAATCACGATACAGGGTGCGGTCAAAGAGCCGGGTCTATATCCATTTATTGAAGGTGAAAAACTAAGTCAATTTTTCAAACGTTTTAACCATTTTGATTACAAGATTGATCCACAAATCGTCATCGTTTTCAGAAAGCAATATGGTGAAAATAAAAGTTACAAAATAGACCTTAGTGGTCGAAATGATAACTATCCAATGAAAGATATTGAATTACAAGCCGGTGATCACTTCGAGCTGGGAGCTCAAAATGAAGTTTATGTCCAGGGATTGGTTCAGCTTCCAGGCTCTTATCCTTTCATCAGCGGCTGCCAGGCTCTTGACTACATTGGAATGGCCGGGGGAAGCTCCATTGAAGGCAACATAAACAGATTAATGATTGTTCGCAGAAACGGCGATAAAAAAAGGGCCGACTTAGCAATTGAAATTCAGCGTGGTGATGTCCTCATTATTCCGGAGAAATTTAGCCATAAAATTATCGGCGATATGAGTCTTTTAGAAATTGTTGGCACTTTGATTTCCACAACTGTATCCATCGGCTTGCTGCAATATTATATGTCAAGGTAGAAATAAAAATGGATAATCTCATACTTCTCTATAAAAAACGGTGGTTTGTCATCGGCAACTCCGCTTTCATTGCCGTTCTGTCGGTAATCATTGCCTTAATGCTGCCGGTTTATTTCGCTTCCAATGCCACACTAAAGACATCCAGCGCCAGCTCCGCCTCCTTTCTCAGTATGCTTTCCGGCTTACCAATGGCTGATATGGGCTTCTCAAATTTAAATGACGAGCTAAATCAGTTTATTTCCATCATCGAAAGCCGCACATTTCGGGAGCACCTGGTATTAAGCTTTGACCTGGTGAATCGCTACGAGCAGACAGACATTGACCGGGCTATAGAAAAATTTGGTGACTACCTGCAATATGAAGTGACCGATTATGGATATCTGAAAATTAGAGCGATTGACCGGAACCCAGCCTTTGCCAAGATTTTGGCTGATACAATGCTTAGCCTCATGGATCAAATGTATAAAGAGATGAATCAGGAAGAAAACAGATACAATCGCCAAGCGCTGGAAAACCGCCTGCGCCAAAATGAAAAAGACTTGCAAATCGCTCAGGAGCGGCTACGGGATTTTCAGGCTAAATATGGCGTGGTGGATATTCCGGCTCAAACATCAGCGGCTATTGAGGTCTATTCCCAAATCTATGCCCAGATGGTGGCGGCAGAAATCGAGCTTTTTACCACCCGGCTCAATTTTTCTCCGGAAGCAATCCAAGTAAAAAATCTTGAAGCCCTAGTAAGCAATCTTGACCACAAGCTGCAGCAGCTTTTAAATAATGCTCAAGGTGAATCTCCTTTTATCTCTTTCAAAAAGCTGCCTGACTATGGCTTAGAATATGCTAATCTCTACAGGGAAGTGGAGATTCAGGCTAAAATTATGGAGCTTCTCTATCCCCAATATGAGCAGGCTCGAATGGAAGAGATGAAAACCGTCCCCTCGATTATTGTGCTGGACTACCCTAAAGAGCCACTGCATAAATTTAAGCCACGACGCGCCCTCATTGTCATCGGCGCTTCAATGGCCGGCTTCATTTTTAGTCTGATCTTTGTTTATGCTTTCGAGTTTATTAAAAATCTTTGGCTGGCATTAAAGACTCAGACTGGCGAATGAAGCGTTGGCATATTGCTCTATTTATTCTGCTGGAAAGTGTCGTAATCATCTATGGCATAAAAATTCACCCGATACTGCCTCTGGTACTGGCCTTTCTTATTCCGCTGGGGGTGCTCCTTCTATGGCTTCCGGAGCTGACCCTTAACCTTTTTTTTCTCATCGGTGTGATTAAAGGGTGGCTGATTGCTAATATCCCTCTCTTTCAGTCCCTTGATATCACCATTTTATTGGCAATGGCGCTTTGGGGTGGTGTTTTTGTCCGCTTTCTGCAGGGACGTGTTTTTTTAACAGAATCTCGTAAGCATTTTTATATTCCTTTTTTAATTTTTGGCATCATCATTCTTTTGACAGGTCTCTATACCCCTTCTAAAAATTATGGCAGCGAAAAAGTGCTGAGCTTCTGGGTATTCACCCACTCTATTTTTTTAGCTCCCCTGCTTCTGCTGCACACAAAGGAAGATTTAAAGCGGTTTTTTATGTCTCTGCTGGCTATCATTGCATTAACAAGCGTTATTATGGCGTATAATCTGGTGCATGCATTTGTCAGCGGACAACTTTTCGGTTATCTGGTGCGGCTCTCAGTTTTTGGCTCAAATCCTATAGGTGTGGCGCGTATTGTGGCCATTGGCATTGGTTTCGCAGCGGTTTACATCGTGCGCAAAGATAAAAATGAGCTGATAGCTTCTGTTATGATACTGCTAATCCTGATACCCACACTTTTCTCCACCGGCAGCCGGGGCCCGCTGGTGAGTCTCTTTCTGGCAGCTTTGGTTTATATTCTCTTTTTAGAACAGCAAAACCGCCAGCGTATTTACAGTCTTTCCATTATTCTCTTTCTGCTGCTGGCACTTTTTCTGCTGATACTACCGGAAAGCATCACCAAGCGCTTTCTGGAAATCTCCGGTGACACCATCGTGGTGACTGAAACCGGAATTGAAAGGGTCTCCACCATTGCCTCGCGGCTTCACTTTTGGGAAATGGCTTTTCAAAACTGGCTTTCCACACCATCGCGATGGCTCAGTGGTTTTGGCAGCGGCTCTTTTTCTAATCTCTTCGTGTGGCGGGATTTTCGCTGGTATCCTCACAATATTTTCGTGGAAATTCTTTATGAGCTGGGCATTCTTGGATTGAGCCTTTTTTTGCTAATGTGGAGCGCATTTGCCAAGGCAGTTTTCTCGCTGAAAAAAATAAAATCCATCATCTCAACCCAGCCTATGCTTATTATTATTGCTATGCTGATTCTCTTTTTTGCCAGTTTTTTCAGCGGTGATATCAACAGTAACCGGCTCTACTGGATGCTTTTTGCCAGCGCCTTTGCCGTCATCGAAATTGATACCATAACATGAATCTGAATTTCATTTCCAAAAAACTTTCCTTTACTCAGGACCTGCTCATCACCCTGATGAACGTCTTTTCTGTCATCCTCAGCACTATTTTTATCAATGCCATTATTTCCAGAAAATATGGACTTGATTTTGTGGGTGAATTTAATCTGGTGAAGCGGGTGGCTCTTTCTGCGGCGCCATTTATTTTGTTTGGCGCAAGCATTGTGATTCCCAAGCTGTTTGGTGAAATTCCCGAAAAAAATTACCGTTCTTTTTTTCGGCAGCTTATGCTCTATTTTCTCATTCTGCCACTTCCGCTGCTTTTTATATTTTTCCTTTTGATTCCTGCAGAAAAAGGCGGTATTCACTCCTTTTATATACCGGAAAATCTTAAACTTATTTTTGCCCTCGTACTTGCTGCGGACCTTGTTTTCCAGCTATTTTACAGTATTTTTCGCGGCATACGCCAATTTATTCCGGCAGCCCTTCTGAGCTTCTCGGTAAATGCCCTCATTCCCCTAATCTTTTTTCTGCTGTTTGGCTTTGCCACTTTTCATCAGGTTTACCTTATGATTGGCATTTTTATGCTGGCTACGGCTCTGTTCTTTCCGCTCTTGATGCTGCAAAAACAGTTTTCACCTCAAGCGCCGGCGCCGATTTCACTTCTCAAACCATTGCTGAGCCAATCTGCACAGCGGGCTCCTGGGATGTTTTTCCAGTTTTTGCTGATTTCAGCGCCGATTTTAATTATCAGCCGTTATGGCAGCCCGGCGGAATTAACCTATGTAACGGTGGGAATCACCATTTCCAGATTGCTGCTCTCCATCGTAACCCCCATCGGTTTTGTTTTTTTGCCACGGATTGCCGCCCAGCGGGAAGCCGGTTCATTAAGTGATGTATCGCAAAAGCTAATACAGATTTCTCAGTTTTTTCTCTTGCTGCTGGCGCTCATGATTCCCTGGCTGCTGATTAATTCGCCCTGGTTACTTAATTTGTGGATCCACCTAACTGATACAGATGGCATTCGCCTGATTCATCTTTTTATCTTTGCCATACCAGGTATTGTTTTTTACGAAATGGTGCGCATTCCCATAGATGCTCTATACGACAGAGGTCTCAACAGCGTCATTTTGTTTGCCGGGACCTTGAGCTTTTTCATCACTGTCTATTTCATGCGCCACACCTATGCCGCCGCAGTTGCCGCTGCTTTTGGAGCAGCTTATCTCGTTATGACTTTCATCAGCTTAATTGCCCTTTCTCATCGGAAAATCTATTTGTTCAGAGGTGAAAACTTCTCCCACCTTTTCAGTGCCCTTTTGCTATTTCTGGGTGCTATCTATTTTATGCACCGCTATGATTTTCATCTGATTACAGAAAATGCTCTCTATTTTATTATGACAGCTCTTTTGCTTTTATATTTATGGAAATTCACAAAACTTGAGTTTATTTTGCTGATAAAATCAAAACTTCGCCTTACCGGAAACCGTCAATGAGCCGAAAAATCCTCATCCTCACAACGGTTCACCCTTGGAATGATATCCGCATTTATCATAAGGAGGCAAAATCACTGGCCAGACGTTGGCCTATTTACTTAGCTGCACCAGCCTCATTTTCCCAAAAAAAGGAAGGATATCTCACCATTCTCGGTTTGCGGCAATGGAACAAAAAATCAGACAGGCTTTGGAATGTACCTGCTGTGCTCAAACTCTTTTTTCAATTTAGAAAGGGAATTATTCACCTTCACGACCCAGAATTGCTCATACCCGGACTGATTTTTGCCCGCCTGTTTAGAACAGATATCCTTTTTGATATGCACGAGGATTTCATCAGAGACCTGGGGAAAGCGCATTGGCTGCCTAATTGGCTTCACCAGCCTGTTTCACAACTTAGCAGTTTTCTCCTGAATCAAAGCCGAAAACAGTTCCGCCACTTCTTTCTTGCTGAGGACAGCTATCAAAAATATTTTGAGAGAAATTTTACAATAATTCACAATTATCCTGATTTATCGGCTATTCCAGAGCCTTTGGCAGAGAAGGAAAAAGATAATTCCCGCCTGTATCTAGGATATATTGGCGGCATTACAGTCCATCGTGGCGTGACCCTTATGGGAGAGCTTCTGCAAAAGCTTGATCACTTGTGCATTCCCACCTCTTTGGAGCTGGTGGGCCCTTTAAAAAATGACGGCTGTTTGGAAATTCTTGAAGCTGTCGAGAAAAAACTTTCCCCAAAAGTAAAAATCAATCGCTATGGTCGAATGAATTTTACAGAAGGCATCGAAATCATCCGGCACTGTCATATTGGTCTCTCTGTCATTGCCAATCATCCAAATTATATTCATTCTTATCCCACCAAACTTTTTGAATATATGGCTTTAAAGCTGCCGGTCATCACCAGTAATTTTCCCCTATATCAAGACGTCATTGAGCAAAATCAGGCCGGATTTTGCATCGCTCCGGAAGATAGCGAAGCCCTGACAAGTAAGGTCCTTCAGCTCTGGCAAAATCCAAAACTGCGTGAAAAAATGGGTGAAAATGGCCATACAGCAGCGCTGAAAAAATATCAATGGGCCGCCGAAGCAGAAAACTTGAAGAATGCTTATGAATCTTATATTTAGGTCTTTCTTTTTGTTCTCTCTATTGGCTAAAATCACGATGAGCCTCACTTTAGAAAATCAGATGAATGAGATTATTGTAAGCAACGACTATTACCGGGCAGTCATTGCCAGAAAAACCGGTATGGTAGAATCTTTAAAAATGCACGGCAACGATTTTGAGCTGATTTCTGATTATCCCAGCTATTCCCTCTTTTTTGTAGAATATATGTACGAGCATCCCAATGGCATTGATTACCATTTTGATTGTCCGGCAGACTGGGATGCGCCGGTGACGGTCTCTGTCATTCATCACGATTCTCAATCTGCATTCATCAAAGTGCTCTATGAGCCGGGCTATATCAATTCGGAATGGTTTTTTCTTTTTATAGAAGATCAGCCCTGGTTTTCCGCCACCATCACCCGCCATGTGGAAACCGAAGGGGTTTACAGTAATTTCCAGCAGTGCACCATGTACAACTCAGATGTTGACAACTCATTTATTATCAATTATAAAGGAGAGATCGAACTGACAATGGGCGACTATGATGGCAATTATCCCTGGGTTTCACCTTATCTGGATGGCGTCAGCTACAGTACCCGAACTGCACAACATAATTTGTGGACGCAATTTGACTATGGTGAAGGAAGATTTTATCCAAGCATCGCCTGGAGCGATAATGAATCGGGCATCTGTATGGGCGCCATCGTCACCTGGACAAGCCCCAATCAACGGGAGACCATCAGCTATCATGGCGGCGGCAGCACAATGCAGCATCCCGGATTTGCCGAAGCCCAGTGGAATTGGTTTGGCAAATCCGACAGCGAAGCCCTATATCTGAAAAGGGGCTTGACTTTTTCAATGAATCTCATTTTCTACCAAAATATTTCTCACATTGACAGCCTTTTTGCTTTCATTAAATCCATAAAATCACCAGTTTCTCAGACAACCGAATCTGTCAATTATACAGCGGCATCATGGGCAGGTCGCAGCAGCTCCACAGAACGCTATTTCTGGCGCTTTCCCCAGGTCAGCAACAACAGCATCAATTCTCAAGAACTTTGGCGACATAAAGGATTTGCTGTTCCCCGCTCCCAAATTGGCACCCACGACAGCCAGCTCTTTAGCTTTGATATGTTTTACACTTCAAGTGGCGGTCTAAAGACATGCGTTTCTCCAATTTACGGAACCGCCCCCTTGTTCACCGAAATAGAAAATATCCAGACCGACAGCTCAATGACCGGCATAATGCACTGGAATGAAAACGGTATCGCCTCACAGCTTGCATTCACGGCTTTCCAAAACCACAACGACATCAAAATTGAGGGAAGCATAGAAAAACAATCCGACGGCACATACAGCATCGAACTGGACCACTCACCACGGGTTAGCGGGGTGAAATTTTACGAAGAAAAGGCAATCTTGACCATTTACAGCCTCGATGCATTGCTGGATACAGTGGCCATCGCTCTATTTTTAGAATCGGGAATTGATTCGGTTAACTTCATTGACAGCAAAAAAACTTGCCTTTTCCTCAATGAAGATGTGCAGACACCGTCTTTTTCCATCACTATGGCCGGAACCCATGGAATGGCCATTGCCAGTCAGAAAGATTTTTATGCTGCTTCTGAATCAAAAAGCACTTTTTATGAAGAAAATTTTCTTCAGCCCAATTCCTATCCCATTGCTTTTCAGGGCAACGCAAATTATCTCGTACAAGCTAATGACGCAGCACGTTTTACCATTTATGCTGCCAAAACATTTGACGAATTTCTTTTTAGTTTCCAGGATGGTTTCCAAAGCGCAAGAATCCAGACCGGCACAACAGTCACAAACGTATCGCTCATAAAAAACGCCAATGATTCTTATGGCATTCAATTCCCTTTTATTAAAGATCAGGTTTACACCGTTACGCTCCATAAAGAAAAAGCTATATCACCGCCGCCCTATACCATTACATTGATGAAAATATATCCATCACCGGCGATCAACTGGATTCAGTTAGACTATTTTTCATTCAGCTCACAAAATGTATCCATCAGTATCTTTAACCTCTTGGGACAAAAATATATAAATCGAAAATACTACGGTATCCCTGGTGTGAATCATGTCCCAATTGATTTGTCCGGAATACCGAGTGGTGTCTATTTAATCCAGCTGGAAACCGGAAACAATATTATCACAGATAAGATCACACGAATTCAGTAATTTTGGTTTACTTGGTTAAAAAAAGATTCGAACCTGTGACCTTCCCGATATGCCGGGACGCTCTATACAACTGACAATACTTTCATTCGTGTGGGCGATACGGGACTCGAACCTGTGACCTCTGGTATGTGAGACCAGCGCTCTAACCAACTGAGCTAATCGCCCTAATTTCCAAAAAGCGCACAAATATACTTCGATTTTAACAGATTATCAAAAACTTGTTTTTGTTTTTGAAAAATCAATAGCGATAATTTTCTGGATTGAAGCGCATCCAATAGATATCACTTTGCCCATTGCCGCAACTGTTATGAATTTTGTGTAAATCAGCAAGTTTGTTAATAGCTGTCCCCAGCAATGGCCTTCTGCTAGTGTAAAATAGGATATTTCCGTCGGGTGAGAAACTTGGGCAATATTCAAGACTTTCAGTATTGACCAGATTTCCCATATTTTTTGCTGGTTCAAATGCTCCACCAGCATTGCGAAATGCAATCCATAAATCTCCGCTATTAACCGGCGTCCGACCAGTTGTTGTATAAATCAAAAATGAGCCATCGCGGGAAATCGCCCCATTAAATTCATTGCGGGGGCTATTCACATTTTCCCCAGCGTTTATAGGATCTATGTATTGCCCATTCTCAAATTGGCTGAACCATATATCTTCCCCTCCTAATCCTCTTTCCTGCAGATTGGCTGTAAACCAAATTGTGCCGTCATTTGTGAAGGATGCATAAAAAAGATCGGCGTCTTCAGTACCTGGAATTTTCATATTTTGTGGCTCACCCCAGCCTGTATTCTGGAGTGTGACCCGCCAAAATCTGAATCATTCACTTCCTTCATTATCAAGTGGCCGATTTGATGCAAACCATAAGTCATCGGTTATAGGATGAAATACAGGCTCCAGATTACTAAACTACCTTGAAAAGGGAAGAATCTCCGGCAATGTCCATAGTCCGTCGTCAAAGTAACTGACAAGAAGATAAGCTTTGCCTCCACTGGAAATCGAATAAACAAAGGTTCTCAGATCATCAGAAAAGGCCATATCTCGCTCATTGAGCCCGGTACTGATTGTATTGGGTAGAAAAACCTGTGGCGTATCACTGACATTTTACCAATTGATATGGATTCCATTTTGGACTTGACGGTTGCAAGATAAAAACACCATTAACGAAAAGATAAAAGCAATATTCTTTTTCATATTGACTCTCCAAATTCACTATTTGAAGAGTCATCGCAATCTATTCAGGTTGTCATTTATTATTTCAAAAAAGCAGCTAAAATCAGGCTGTTGGCTGGTTTCCCATTTTCTGCAAAGACGATTTTCCCTGACTGATCAATGCCATAGACGCTTCGGCTGATAAAAAACTTGCCGGAAGTCTTGTAATCTACTGACACAGACTTATCCTCATCTATCAAAAGCGGAAATGGATAGCTGTATTTATCAGAGAACTTCATATGACTCTCTGCATCGGCGGGATTAACGCCATAGACCTGTATATTTTTGCCGGTAAACTCGCTCCAGTCATCACGAATAGCGCAGAGCTGACTGGTGCAGCCAGGCGTATCATCGCCGGGATAGAATACCAACACCACATTCCCTTTCTCCAGCGCTTTAGAAAGCGTCACTTTTTCGCCGGTTTCAGTCAGCAGTGTAAAATCTGGCGCTTTCGTCCCGACTTTCAGCAAATCACTGCCAAAGAGATTGGCTCCTAAACCTAAAATCATTATGCTCATCAGAATTGCTCCTTTCATTGCGTCTCCTTTTTTTCATACTGAATTATAGACTCATTATCTTGGAAAAGCAAGATATATACGATATTATTTGTCCGATTTATATTTTATATTCAAAAAAGAAAAACGGTTCAGAAACAATCTGAGCCACTAATCTTTCAGTATAT
>DSDE01000476.1 GCA_011049095.1 Fidelibacterota bacterium | reverse complement strand
TATCCTCCCGGAGAACATGGGCCTAATAGCAGAGGTCGTTTGTCCGATTACGGATTGCAAATGAGAGAAAAACAACGCCTGAAATATCTCTATGGCGTGCTGGAAAGACAATTTAGAAACTATTTTGAAAAAGCGGATAAACAAAAAGGCAAAACCGGCGATAATCTTGTGCGGATGCTTGAGGCCAGATTAGATAATATTGTTTATCGTATGGGATTTGCCCCGACACGTCGCAGCGCTCGCCAACTTGTATCCCATAGGCATATCACAGTCAATGGGCACACCGTCAATATCCCGTCTTATCAGGTAAGACCCGGAGATATAGTTCAAGTAAGGGAAAAAAGTAAACGGATGGAGCTCATACTCAATTCAATCAAGCGGATGAAAGGTGATCAAATGCTTCCCTGGTTGCGGCTGGATAAAGCTAAAATGAGTGGCGAATTCCTTGCTTACCCGGAAAGAGAGCAAATTCCAGAAGAACTGAATGAACAGCTTGTTGTGGAACTTTACTCGAAATAATGATAAGGGGAGAAAATGCCTAACTTTCAAATACCAAGCACGATTCAATTTGATGAGAATACACGGCTGAACAAGCGTTTCTCAAGGTATTACATCGAACCGCTTGAACGCGGCTTTGGCACAACTATCGGCAACGCACTGCGCCGGATTCTATTATCATCTATTCCTGGCGCCGCAATTACTGCGGTACGCTTTGAAGGTGTGCTTCATGAATTTTCTACGATTAAAGGGGTTTTGGAAGATGTAACGCACATCATACTTAACCTGAAAAAAGTGCGGGTCAGGCTAGCTGATTCAAAGCCAGTAAGGCTGACCTTAAAGCTAAAAGGGCCGATGCAGGTAAGTGCAAGTATGCTTAATGGCGGGAATCCCAATGTGGAAATTCTCAATCCTGAACAGCATATTATGAGCATCGAAGAAGCCACAGAGATTAATCTCGACCTGAGAATCGGACGTGGCCGCGGCTATTTCCCTGCAGACAAAAACCGTACAGCTGATGCACCTGTTGATATGATATTTATTGACTCGATTTTTTCACCTATTGTGAAGGTCAATTACTATGTGGAAAAACTTCAGTCAGGCATAAAAGAAGACCTGGAACGCCTGACTATTGAGCTTGCCACAGATGGTACTATGATGCCGGATGATGCTATTTCTTACGCTTCCAGACTGCTTATAGACCACGTCAAAGCATTCACCGTTCTGCAGTCAACAGATATCGTAGAGCCTGAGCGGCAAATAGATGAAGACAAAATACGAATCCGGAGACAACTTGAGCGCAGTATTGATGAATTGGAGCTATCTGTACGTTCATACAATTGCTTGCAGGCAGCTCAGATCAAATCTATCGCAGATTTGGTTTCCAAAGATGAAAATGATATGCTTCGTTTTAAGAATTTCGGTCGAAAATCTCTAAATGAGCTTGTCAGCAAACTGGATGAACTGGGTCTTCGATTTGGAATGGACATAACAGATTACGTTAAAGAGTCAACTAAAAAATAGGGCAATGGAATGAGACACGGAAATAAAGTTAAAAAATTAGGAAGAAACAAGAGCCACCGGCGCGCCCTATTGGCAAATTTGGCAGCTTCATTGATTATTCATAAACAAATCCGCACAACTGAAGCTAAGGCCAAAGAAGCGCGTCGCCTTGTGGAGCGGCTCATTAGCTATGGTAAAAAAAATACGACTCATCACCGCCGCCTTGCTTTTGCAGTTCTGCGCCAAAAAGAGGTCGTTCAAAAGCTTTTTGATGAGGTGGCGCCAGCATATACTGACCGGGTTGGTGGATACACACGTATCTACAAGCTTGGTCGTCGTCCAAATGATGCCGCAAAAGTTGTGCTTTTAGAGCTTGTGGATTTGGTAGGTGTGAGCAGCGCCATAAATAAAAGCAAAAAAGAATCCAAGCCTAAAGCCGATAAAACTGAAACGCCAGTGGCGAGTGAGACAGCCGGCGAATAGATTACCGATTTTATTTATCGATCAAAAAAGGGCAAGCCTCTGCTTTGCCCTTTTTTTACTTTTATTAATATATACTCCACCCCTTTATTCATTTAGCCGATTAGGCTTATGGGTTGTTCGTGATGATATTACCAGCAAGGAAAAAATAGATCAGCTCTTTGATTTCGCCGAAAAAAATCACGTTTCAGACCTGTTTATACAAGTAAGGGGCAGAGGTGATGCTTATTATGAATCCCGATTTATAAGTAAAAGCGAACATATTAAAGACAGGGATTTTGATCCGCTCTTATATGCCTGCAGCAAAGCATTTGCTTCGCCAATAAAGATTCATGCCTGGTTTAATACTTACCTTCTTTACTCAAATCATTTTTCGCTTCCTCCCGATGAACATATTTTTAATCTTTTTCCTGAATGGCTGGAAATGAGTTCAGACGGTGTTTGGGATAATGTGCGGCTCTACCAGACGCCACAGCCACGTTGGCATGAGGGCGCCTTCCTCTCTCCAATTCACCCAAGGGTGAATGATTATCTGCTTATTTTAGTCAAGGAAATAATGACAAAATATTTGGTAGATGGTATTCATTTTGACTATCTACGCTATCAAAATCGTCAATTTGGCTACAACCCATCAGGAAGAGAGCGCTTCAGAGAGGAGACGGGTATAGACCCGGCCCGCTATATGAGTGGTGGCTCGGCGCCGGACAGGAAAACATTTTTATTGCTATATGACCAATATCGAATGAATAGTATTACAGACTTTTTGTCAAAAGTTCAAGCGGCAAATCAGGAGCTTATTTTCCCATTGGAAATTTCAGCCGCGGTGAAATCAGACCCCCTGAAAGCAAAGCGTGAATTTTTTCAGGACTGGGGAAGCTGGCTGCTTTCAAATAAAGTAGATTTTATTATTCCTATGATGTATGATACAGACTTAAAAAGGTTTGACCAGATTCTAAAGAATATAGATTCTGTTGTGCCACCAGCCTATCGGGAAAAAATATGGGGCGGAATAGGCGTCTGGAATCAGCCCTGGCACGATACTGCTCAAAAAATAAATCGAATTAAAGCGCATAAATATGATAAAATCGCCTTTTTCAGTTGGAAAGTATTGCGGGAAAACCCTGCTTATTTTCAATCTTTACAAAAATTTCTAAATTTGGACAAAGAATAAGGAGTAAGTTATGGAAAAATTGCATCGCGTTGTCAATCCGCCTACAGGATTAAAGCTAAATTGCAAAAATTGGCAAATCGAGGCTGCATACAGAATGATACAGCATAACCTGGCGCCAGATGTAGCCGAAGACCCCGACCAGCTTATTGTCTATGGCGGAACCGGTAGAGCAGCTCGCAACTGGGAGGCATTTGACGCTATTCTGAATTCTCTGAAAAATCTTGAAGAAGATGAGACGCTGCTTGTCCAGAGTGGTAAACCTGTGGGAATATTGAAAACCCACAGAGATGCCCCCAGGGTTCTTATCGCAAACTCAAATCTTGTAGGTAATTGGGCTAATTGGGAATATTTCAATACCTTAGAAAAACAGGGTCTGATTATGTATGGGCAGATGACAGCAGGCTCCTGGATATATATCGGCACTCAGGGCATACTGCAGGGGACCTATGAAACCTTTGCTGAAATTGCCAGGCGTCATTTCGGAGCTACATTGCGTGGAAAAACCATATTGACAGCAGGGCTTGGCGGTATGGGCGGCGCTCAGCCACTGGCTGCCACCTTTAATGGCGCTGCAATTTTAGCCATCGAGGTGGACCCCTATCGTCTGCAACGCAGAGTTGAGACGGCTTATCTTGACGAGATTACTGACAATCCTGATTTGGCCCTCGAGAAATTAATGAAGGCTGCCGCAAATGGTCAAGCCTTATCTGTCGGTCTTTTAGGGAATGCATCTGATTTGATTCCAAAATTTGCCGATGAAGGAATACAATTTGATATTGTCACCGATCAAACCTCTGCCCATGATGAGCTGAATGGTTATATTCCAGGGAAAATCTCATTTGAAGATGCTTTAGAGCTAAGGAAAAATAATCCTGAGAAATATAAGGCGCAAGCTATTGAGAGTATGGGCAGACACGTGGAGGCCATGCTGCGACTGCAAGCAAAAGGCGCGATTACATTTGATTATGGGAATAATATCCGCACCCAGGCAGCCAAGGCAGGCATTAATGATGTTTACCGCATTCCTGGATTTGTGCCAGCTTATATAAGGCCACAATTTGAAGAAGGCCGGGGGCCATTTCGTTGGGTGGCGCTCAGCGGAGACCCAGAGGATATTTATCTGACAGACAGGGAGTTAATGAAGCTTTTTCCAAATGATAGCTCGCTGCACAACTGGCTGAACAAAGCGCAGCAAAAGGTGAAATTTCAGGGATTACCTTCTCGAATTTGCTGGCTTGGATATGGTGAGCGTGATAAGGCAGGTTTACTTTTTAACGATCTAGTGCGCGATGGCAAGGTGAAAGCGCCTATTGTCATCGGTCGGGACCATCTGGATTCTGGCTCTGTTGCCAGTCCCTACCGCGAGACCGAAGATATGAAAGATGGTAGTGATGCCATTGCTGATTGGCCAATTCTCAATGCTCTGGTAAGCGCTGTTTCAGGCGCCACCTGGACGAGCTATCATCACGGAGGTGGCGTAGGAATCGGATATAGCCTGCACGCAGGTGTGGTAATTGTTGCTGACGGCAGCCCTGAAGCGGCGGCGCGGCTGAAGCGAGTTCTCACAAATGATCCGGCAATGGGCGTTATTCGTCATGCAGATGCCGGCTATGAGAAAGCAATAAATGTAGCCATTGAGCGGGGCGTGAAAATTCCTATGATTGAGGAAACAATGAAATGAGAAGGATTTTTACAAATATCGGCAGCCTTTTAAGCTGGAGTGAAAAAACACAATCAATGGAATATAGTAAACCTGACAGACTGATTGTCGATAAAGAACGGATCTCGGCAATTGACCAGCAGGCGGAAAAACCCGATGAAATCATAGATTGCCAAGGGGCCCTGATGACTCCGGCTCTAATTGATGCCCATACACATCCAGTCTTTGCGGAATGCAGACAGAATGAATTTGAAATGCGGATTGCTGGTAAATCATATCTCGATATTGCTGCGGCAGGCGGTGGAATTAAAAACAGCGTGCGGCAATTGAGAAAAATTTCAGAAGATGAGCTTTTTGATAGATCTTTGCCAAGAGCCAGAAACTTTCTTACGACCGGCACAGCTACAATAGAGGCCAAGAGTGGCTATGGCCTGTCGCTGAATGATGAGCTCAAATCACTTCGGGTTATCCGCCGTCTAAATGAAGCCCTGCCGCTGCAGCTTATTCCCACATTCTTAGGAGCCCACGAAATACCGGATGAATATCAGAATCGGAGAAATGAATATATATCTCTCCTTGTGGATGAGATGATTCCACAGGTGGCAGCATCGGGCCTGGCGGAATATTGCGATGTGTTTGCGGATAAAGGGGTTTTTACCAGAGATGAAGCAGAATTGATTTTTCGGGGAGCGCTGGAGAATGGATTAAAGCTGAGAGTCCATGCCGACGAGTTTGAAAACCTGGGCGTGACTGAGTTGGCGGCAAAAATGGGCGCGGCCAGTGCAGACCATCTGCTGGTCATCTCAGAAGATGGAATTTCTGCGATGAAAAATTCAGGAACCGTGGCGGTACTCTTACCTGGAACGACCTTTTTTCTGGGTAAACAAGACTATGCACCAGCCCGACGAATCTGGGATGCTGGCGTGACCACGGCCTTAGCCAGCGATTTTAATCCTGGCAGTTCAATGACCCAAAACCTTCAGATGATTATGACCTTGGCCTGCACCCAGATGAAACTGAGTCCGCTGGAAGCCTGGCAGGCTGTCACTATAAATGCTGCCCGCTCGCTTCAGCGAGAAAAGATAATCGGCAGCCTTGAAATTGGCAAAAATGCAGATATTGCGCTGTGGGACGTTTCCGATTATAGAATTGTACCATATTGGTTCGGGAAAAACCATTTGCACGCGCTTTGGATCAATGGGAGCAAAGTAATCTGTTAGCTGTTGATTATTCTCTTGAAAAAGGAAAAATTATCTGCTAAAATTGCACGATGAGAACTTGAACAGATGAGGAGGTTATTTTGAATGCAAAAACTTGGCGCCTTCGATTTTTTCTGGCTGTATTTGCGGTAATCGTCTTTAGCAACGTACCGCTGCATGCCAATTATATGTTTTATACCACCGTGCAGCACATTCTCAAAGTCTATCAAATAGAAGTCTCATTTAAAGATATGATGCTTGAGCCGATTGGACAGGGGATGGGTATAGAAACTGAAGACCCCAATGCCCGAAATTTTATTCTTCGGCTTGATGCAGGCAGAAATAATTTTGACACTGTTTTGATGGTGGGATTTTACGCTGCCGGCAGAGCAATTCGTACTGTTGGCGAGCTGGATGTTGAGGCTGTGAGCATATACATTTCCATACAGTCGAGAGACCAGGGTCTCATTGTCGGTTTTGCCTCCGCTAATTCCATTGATTTGCTCATCGATGGAAAGCTGACAGCGAAAGAATTTAAAATGAAACACTTAAAAATGATGTAAATAAGGAGGTTATTATGTTAGACCCGTTATCTTTCTTTGGACGTCTGGCGCAGATGGGCTATGGTATTCTTTGGTCCATTGCCGCTTCCATCGGATTTGCTTTTGGCGTAGGCTTAGCGCTTAAAGTATTTGATTGGCTTTCAATTGATATTGAAGAGTGGCAAGAGATTAAAAATGGCAATATTGGTGTTGCGCTTATTTTCATTTCCATCATTCTTGTCATCGGAATGCTCATTTATAAGGTGATATGATTTTGTACTTCTTGGAGTAAAAAGTCCCGGATTTCGGGACTTTTTACTTTTTATTGAAGGTTTAGCTTATAATATGCTTAGTATTCTTAAAAAAATAGGCGTGATCCCAGGGCTATTCATCATAGCTATGCTGATTTTTGGTGTTCAGTCTGCTTTTTCCAATGAAGTGGATGCCATGCACCGTGGCGCTGGCTCGAAAAAGATTCGCGCCTTGAGCAAGGCTGCAACAGAAAGATTTCCCGATGATCCTGCCACTAAAACGCTGGAGATTTTATTAGAGCCCAACGGTTTGGCGGCGGCAAAAGGCGCTCAAGCTTTTATTGAAAAGCACTCTCTATCAAAAATCTCAACTTGGATGCTGATTGTCCTGGCAGATTTTTATGCTGTACACAACAAGACGAATATTGCTGACGACCTATTAAGAAAGGCGATTCAGCGTGACACTACAATCTATAGAGATATTTATTATCAATCTGTAGCTGGCAGAATCACCGGCCAGTTTTTTAATTCACCTGGCCTGATTATATCAGAAAGACCCTCTTTGCTCTATCTGGATACGGAATTTCTCAGCAGACAATTAGCTGTACAGATTCCCCAATTTTCTCAGACTGATGAGCCTGAGCCGCAAAGCCTGCCAGACCAGGGTAAAATTCATCTGCAAATTGGCGCTTTTTCTGATCGCAGGAATGCCAGCCTGAATGCTGATTTTTTCAAAACCCGTGGTTTTCCTGTGAAAATAGTTCCTGTAGAACAGGCAGGCAGCACAATCTACAAAGTTTGGATTGGGAATTATCATACCCGGGAAGAAGCCCTGGCAGCGCGGGACCGGATTTCAAATAATTACAATAAAAACAGCTTTATTGTTTTAGAGTAATTTAATCCGGAGCAGGGTGTGGGTGATTTAAAAAAATATTTTCCTGAATCAATAGGTTTGAAAAGTATTTTCAAGTGTTGTGGTTTATGTATGCTTATGCCGGTTTTTCTTGCTTCGGCTGTAGGCGATTGGCAATCTTTCGCTTCAATTCTAAACTGGGATCCGCTTATTTGGAAAAATGATACCTTATATGCCGGTAGCTCTGGTGGATTGCTGAGGCTCTCTGAAGAACAGTTCGAGGTTTTTACCAATAGTGATGGCACCCTTTCCCACGCGAAACTAAGCGCTCTTTTTTTAGATGATGAGGGGAATATCCTGGCTGGTACCGGCGCAGGAAAAGCAATAATCGATATTATTGATAAAAATGGGCGTTCACGGCATCTTGATTTGGGTCTGAATGAGATTACGCACATCACGGGAAACGGAGCCAATGTTTTTATGGCTGCTATTAAAGGGCTGGCGCCGGGAATAGCCCACTTGCTGCGGGTTGGAGATGAGTATATTTTTCGTGACTTTTTTGATCAGTTCCCAATGCAGATTTCTCGCATCTATCAATTGGCATTATTAAATGACACGCTCTATGCAGGAACAAATCAGGGGCTTCTGCGAACTGATATTCGCCAGCCAAATCTTAAGCCTGCATCTGCTTGGGAAAGAACTGCCACATCTATTGGATCTGCCGAAGTGAAAGTGCTTTCTGTATTTGACGGGAACTTATTTTTTACATTGGGACAAAATCTCTGTCTGTATGAGAATGGGCAATATTCTGTTGAAAAGACCTCCCTTTCAGCCACTTCGATTCTTACATTTTTTAAATATGACACAACGTATTACTATTCACAAAGCGCCACAGTTTACCAAAGAGATAACACAGGCCGACGCTGGCACACCGATTTTATCGTTCCCGGACCTGTTATCAGCTCAGAAATCTGCGGTGATGATCTTGTGCTGGGGCTGCAGAATAGGGGAATAGTGAAGCTGAATCTGCGAGGAGAGATTCTCCATACTTTTATACCAGATTCTCCATTTTCTGAAGGATATACTTCAATGGCTAAAGGCGGGGATGGTACTCTGGCGCTGGCAAATTATGCAGGGCATTCGCTGTTGAGAAAGGGCAGATGGCACAATCTTATACGCAGCAATCAGCATACCGCAATCCACAGCCAGCAAAGTGAAGCATTTTCCGCTGACACTTTGGCTTATACAGTGATTGGTCTGCCCTTGGTATTTGATGTGCTGATAAGCAGCAATAATATACTCTATACTTCATTTCAGGGTGTTCATATTGATTTGGCGCGTATCAATTACGCGCCGGTAGTGAAGCCGGGACCAGTTTTTTACGTGAATCTGGATCATTATCTTGATTATGGTATTCTCGATACGACAAATGATCTATTTGATGGCTCAGAAGCATCCACTGCAGGGTCTGCCCAATATGTTGTTAGCAGGGGAATGGCTGAAGGAAAAGATGGGTCTGTCTGGATTATAAATGCTCATGCTTCTAATGGCGAACCATTGATTCGCATTCTGCCCAACGGCGAAAAAATAAAATATTCAGTAGCAGAATCAGGTGATAAGCTCCAGGTTTTAGGCCGTGAAATGGCTTTTGATGAGCGAAACCGGCTCTGGATTGCCAATCAGTCACACAGAGAAAATCAGCCGGTGACCACAGGCGGCATAACAATTTATGATCTAGTCCGCAATGAGTGGTTTTTGCTGACCACCGCGGAAGGTCTTGTTCATAATGATTTATTCTCAATTGATAGGGATATTGATGGCTCTATGTGGGTAGTCACAGCCGGAGGAGTCCAGAATATTCTCTCGCCAGCTACCCTCAGTTCCGGAAATTTCTCCACTGTGATGAAGAATAATGTTCGCCCGCCGCTCAATGGGCTGGGAGATGTGAATGTCAGCAAGGTGCGAATTGATAGCCGCGGGAATAAGTGGTTTCTCACCACAGATGGCGGGGTTCGGATTTATCAGCGCAATGGTGTCTGGTTTAATAAGGGCTATGGCTACAATATGCAAAATTCGCCGCTGCTTTCTGATGTGGTTTATGACGCGGTTTTTGACAGTCAAAGCGGAAAGGCCTATCTGCTCACATCTGAAGGGCTAAATACTGTAATTACACCCTGGGCTGATCCCATAGAATCAGAAGACAAGATATTTGCATATCCCCAGCCTTTTCGGCCCGGCATTGAGCCGCGCCTCATCTTTGCCAATATTCCAGATCAGAGCACCTTGATTATTTCAACCGTCAATGGCCGGCACCTTTTGACCCTGCCACCTACGGATTCTTCTAATCAGGGCCATGAAATACATTGGGATGGCCGACTTGATAACGGGCAATTTCTCAATCGCGGGGTTTATCTCTATTTCGTTTATAATGTAGATGGGCTGCGTTTTACCGGTAAAATAGCTATTCTTTGAAAGGCTTTTAAATTTGAAATTTAGCCGATTTCTCTTAACTTCACATCGTATGCGTCAAATATTCAAAAATCAGAAAATGCACATTATAAAGATAAATGTATTAATGCCAATCAGCCAGCGCGTTTGCCAGATAAAGCCATGGAAAACTGAAAATCTATTGGAACTAAGAATTAGGATTGATTATGAAATCAAGTGAGATTCGTCAAAGTTTTATTGACTTTTTTAAAAAACAGCACCAGCACAGCTTCGTGCCCAGCTCCTCAGTGGTGCCCCAAAATGATCCCACCCTGCTATTTACCAATGCGGGAATGAATCAGTTTAAGCCTTTCTTTTTGGGAAATGAATCCGTCCCTTATAAGCGGGTGGTTAATAGCCAGAAATGTATTCGGGTCAGCGGCAAACACAATGATTTGGAAGAAGTTGGACAGGATGATTATCACCACACATTTTTTGAAATGCTTGGAAACTGGAGTTTTGGCGATTATTACAAAGCGGAGGCCATCGAATGGGCCTGGCAGCTTCTTACCAAAGAGTGGAGTTTAGACCCGCGACGCTTATATGCCACAGTCTATAATGATGATGAAGAAGCAGAAAAATTATGGAAAAAGATATCGGGTTTATCTTCCTCGAGAATTCTTCGTTTTGGAGAAAAAGATAATTTTTGGGAGATGGGAGATACTGGACCCTGTGGCCCGTGTTCGGAGATTCACTATTACAAAGGTAATGATATGGCAAGTCAGGACCCTGGAATGGTGAATACCGGCAGCAGCCTCTATATTGAGCTTTGGAATTTGGTTTTTATACAATATAACCGGAATGAAAACGGCAAGCTTCATCCCTTGCCTCATAAGCATGTAGATACCGGTGCAGGCTTTGAGAGGATCGCCGCCGTACTTAATAACGTGCAAAGCAATTATGAAACAGACGTCTTTTTGCCTCTAATTGAAAAAATTGCCCATATAAGCGGTTTTGAGTATCAAAGTGATGGCGCGGGGACGCCCCATCGGGTCATTGCTGACCATTTGCGAATGCTGGCCTTTGCCATTGCTGACGGCGCCCTACCCGGGAATGAAGGCCGGGGCTATGTGCTGCGCCGCATTTTGCGCCGGGCTGCCCGCTTTGGACGGAAGATCGGCCTCAATCAGCCTTTTCTGGCTCAGTTGATGCCGGTATTGTCTGCTGAAATGGGCGGCATGTTTCCCGAGTTGCCGACTCATAGCAGTCATATTCAGCGGGTGCTCACTGCGGAAGAAGAATCTTTTGGCCAGACGCTGGACAGGGGTCTGGAAATTTTTGAAAATATAGCCGCTAAAACTTTGTCGAAATCTGAAAAGTATGTCCCAGATGAAGATATTTTTCGCCTTTATGATACATTTGGTTTTCCATTGGATCTCACGCGGCTATTGGCGCAGGAGAAGGGTTTGGCAATCCGTGAGGCAGAATTTGAAAAGCTCATGGCTAAGCAGAGAGAGCAGGCTCGGGCGGCAGGAAAATTTCGCCAAGAAGGGCAGCAAGAGCTGGAATGGCATCAAATGAGCTACTCCGATTCAAGCCATTTTATTGGTTATACTGCCCTCAGTACAAAAAGCGACTTGGTACGCTGGGCATATTCAGGCGAAAAATGCTATCTGGTATTTGCATCTACGCCCTTCTATGCCGAGGCAGGCGGACAGGTCGGCGACAAAGGGGAAATTAAGAAGGAAGGGCGACGGTTCATCGTCAGCAATACATTGCGAATGGACGGGCAAAATGTACATATTGTTGATGAATTGATTCCAATAGAGCTCCTGCAGGGCGAGTTTGAACTGCTGGTTCATGACAGCGCCCGCCGCAGCACTCAGCGCAATCATACGGCAACGCATCTGCTCCACGCGGCCCTTCGCAGCGTTTTAGGCGCCCATGTCCATCAGGCTGGAAGCTATCTAGGCCCTGACTATCTCCGTTTTGACTATACCCACTATCAAAAATTATCTGAGGAAGACTTAAGCGAGCTGCAGCGCCTCGTCAATGAAAAAATAATTGAGAATCTTGCACTTTCTGTTACAGAGAAAGATTTTCAGGAAGCGCTTGATGGCGGAGCGATGGCGCTCTTTGGAGAAAAATATGGTAAAAAGGTGCGCACTGTTAAAGTTGGAGATTTTTCCTATGAGCTGTGCGGGGGAACCCATGTAAATGCCACCGGTGAGATCGGATACTTTGAAATTATTGCAGAAAGCAGCATCGCTTCTGGAATTCGCCGCATTGAAGCCATCACCGGGACTGAAGCTATCAAGCGGATGATGTGGCAAAGCAAAACAATCAAAGAGCTTTCAGTGAGCCTGCAGGTCACAGCGGCTGAATTGCCGCAAAAAATCCAGTCTCTCCAAGATAAGCTTCGTTTGGCTGAAAAAGATTTGTCGCAAGCAAGGCAGAAACTCTTGCTCAGTTCAGTAGATGATATTCTAAAGGAGCCTCGAAAACTTAGTCATAAAGACCTTTTTGTCAATCGCCTTGATGTAGAATCTATGGAACAATTAAAGATTCTTGGAGACCGGGTGCGGGATAAAATGCGGTCAGGTGTTGCGGTTTTTGGCGCTGTCATCGGAAACACACCACAAATACTCTGCGTTGTGAGCGATGATTTGGTAAAGCAAGGCGTTCATGCAGGCAAATGGGTTGGTCTTATTGGCAAGGCTTTGGGCGGCGGCGGCGGTGGCAGGCCACATATGGCCACAGCCGGCGGCAAAAAGGCAGAACTGCTAGATGAAGTTTTAAACAATCTGGAAAATATTTTAAGCTAGGGGTAATACTATGATTATGTTATTAAATGAGTGCAGCAAAACCGGTAAAAGCGGTGTGACGCTTCCTTGCTGTGATGTGCCGGAAAAGGCGCTGACAGATTATTTTTCACAAGCTTTGCTTCGGGATAAAGCGCCTGAGCTGCCGGAGCTAAGCGAGCCGGAAGTCGTACGCCATTTTACTAATCTTTCATCGCTGAATCATCATTTGGACAAGGGTTTTTATCCTTTAGGCTCCTGCACGATGAAATATAACCCCAAAGTCAATGATGCAGCCGCAGCGCATCCCGCTTTCAGCGGGCTGCATCCCCTCCAGTCATCTCAAAGTTTGCAGGGAGCAATGCAGATTTATGGAGAAGTAGAGCAATATCTTTGCGCAGTCACAGGAATGAATGCCTTCACCCTGCAGCCAGCCGCCGGCTCCCATGGCGAATTAACCGGCGTAATGATTATGCGTAAATACCACGCATCAAAGGGCCAAAATAAAAGTATTATTCTGATTCCAGATTCAGCCCATGGCACCAATCCTGCATCAGTTGCCATTGGCGGTTTTAAGGCTGTGACGGTTAATTCAACATCAGAAGGGCTGGTTGATATAGAAGACCTCAAAAAGAAACTGACACCAGAGGTAGCTGGCTTTATGCTTACCAACCCCAACACACTGGGGATTTTTGAAGAGAATGTCGTGGAAATAGCCAGGCTCATACACCAGCAGGATGGCCTGATGTATATGGATGGCGCTAATATGAATGCCCTCCTTGGCATCGTCAAGACAGCAGATATGGGATTTGATATCACTCATATCAATCTGCATAAAACCTTTAGCACACCCCATGGTGGCGGTGGACCTGGCAGCGGACCGATTGGAGTAAATAAAAAACTGGCGCAATTTCTGCCGACGCCGGTGATAAAAAAAGATGGCAAAAATTGGGTTTTTGACTGGAATCGGCCTGATTCCATTGGGCATGTACTCTCTTTTTGGGGTCATTTTGGCGTTATCATTCGGGCATGGGCCTATATTCGAATGCTGGGCGCAAAAGGTCTGCGCGAAGTGGCGGAAAATGCTATTATCAACGCCAACTATATCAGGGCGCGTCTAGAAGGAATCTATGAATTGCCATATAAAAAACGTTCTATGCATGAAATTGTTTTCAGTGGCGACAAGCAAAAGAGCCGTGGCGCTAAAACCTTGGATATTGCCAAACGTCTCCTAGATTATGGTATCCACGCGCCGACAATCTATTTTCCCCTCATTGTTCATGAGGCAATTATGATAGAACCTACAGAAACAGAAAAACTGGAAACGCTGGACCAATTTATCGAAACGATGCTGACAATCGATGAAGAGATAAGCAACGATTTGGAAAAAGTGACCAAAGCGCCATGGACAACACCAGTCTCGCGCCTTGATGAAGGACGGGCAAATCGAGAGCTAAATATAAAGTGGCAGGATGGCACAGCTATAAAAACGGAATAATAATGAAACTATTTTACAGAAGCACCGAAGAGCAGATTTCGCTGCAGGAAACAATGACGGGGATACAATTTGTTCAGACTTTTTTCCCCGAGTCTAAGAAGCAGATTTTGCTTATGGCCATAGATGGGGAGATTGTATCATTGCAAGACAGCATTCCCATAAGTGCAAGCGCTCTCTCTTTTTATGACATTAGTGATTCTATTGGCGCTAATTGTCTGGCTGTCAGCACGGCTGCCATAATGCTTCGGGCTGCGGCAGAGCTCTTTCCCGATGTAAATTTTTCCATCGAACACAGTCTAGGCTCAGGATACTACTGCCTGCCTGGTGACATGGGGCAGCTTCCGCCGGATTATCTGAAAAGCCTGGCAGTGAAAATGAATGAATTGATTCTGAGGGATTGTCCCATTTTGAGTAGGAAGATGAAGATTCCAGATATTAAAAACCTTAATCAGGGACGTTTCCAATTTGTCGAAGAGCTTCCCGGAGAGAGTCTGGCCATATCGTATGTCTGTGATCGTCCTTACTGGTTTTCAGTGCCTCTTGTCAAAAGCACCGGTGTGATTCAGCGTTTTCGCCTCCATCCTTATGGCGATGGATTTGTCCTGCAATTTCCTAATAGCGATTACCCTGACAAGATACCGCCATATCGGGCGACCGATAAGCTTTTTCATATCATCAGAGAGAGTCAAAACAGAGCAAAAGTCTTAGGAATCAATGTGATTCATCAGTTAAATGCCAGAGCGGTTAATGGGGACTATATTGATTCGATCCAGCTCTATGAGGCCCTTCACGAAAAAAAAATAGCACAAATTGCAGACCAGATTGCTTTAGGTCGACAAGAGCTTCGCTTTATCCTTATTGCCGGTCCTTCCAGCTCGGGAAAAACTTCTTTTATGAAGCGGCTTCGCATTCAGCTCAATATTAATGGTATAAAAACTCAGACACTGTCACTGGATGATTATTTTATTAACCGAGATCAGGTGCCTTTTGACGAAAATGGGAAGCAGGACTTTGAGCATTTTGACACGGTGGACCACAGTCAGTTGGCTATTGATCTGAACCGGCTAATGCGTGGAGAAGAATTTTGCCTGCCCCGATATGATTTTCATAGCGGCACTCGGGAATATCATCCGCAGCCAAGCAGATTACATACCGATGAATTGCTTCTAATCGAAGGCATTCATGGTCTTAATCCCCAGCTAACGGGAAATCTGCCCCGAACGCGACTTTTCAAAATATATATCAGCGCCCTTACGC